>NZ_NUMC01000088.1:0-51121 GCF_002577655.1 Bacillus sp. AFS040349
TCTCGATACCGTGAGAATCGTGACAAATAAGAGCAGGAAAGCAGGAAGTGTGTCTCGATACTATTAGAATCGGGACAAACAAGAGGAGGAAAGCAGGAAGTATGTCTCGATACCGCAAGAATCAGGACAAACAAAAGCCAAAAAGAAGCAAGTGTGTCCCGATACCGAAAAAATCAATCCCGTCCTGTCTCAATCCACACCCAAGATCACTCTTCACGCCAAAACGAAAAACCGCCAAGATCATCAAATCTCAGCGGCCTTCAGCAACACATTATTAAACTTTCTCAGTTTGCCCCGTTAAAGGATACACCTTCCAAGTAGACAAATCTGGCTTGTGGTTTGAAATCAACTCACTTGGGAAGATGAACGTCCAAGGTTTACTTGTGTTTGCTTGAACTTCTAGGTTATTTAGTGTAAATACGCCTTTAGCAATGACTTCTTTTGATGCATCTTCGACAATAAGTGGTAATTGTTCAAGATTAATATTCTTCAAGCTGCCATTACGAATAAGAAGTGTGACAACTAGGTTGTTTTCGTCATTCATTTTTGCTTCAAGCCCCATGATATTTACTTCGTTTTGCTTTAGAGGGGGCATTTTTTCAACAAGCTGTTTTAGGTGCTCTTTTCGTTCTTGAGAAAGATTTTCTTCCCAGCTTGGTTCGAGTTGTAATTGGTGTGTTTCAGATGGTTTCTTTTTTAACTCGAAGGCAATTTGCCAGTTTTCTAGAGATGTTGGTTCTTGGTCCGGGTCATTTTGCCAGTCTGATTTTTGGAATACGAATGACCAAGGTCGGCAGCTTAGTGCAGGCATTTCACCGAATTCTTCCATATCAAAGGTTTCTTTTGCAACAACCTTTTTATCTTCATCTAAAATGAGTAAATCAAGCATTTCAAATTTAATGCCTTTTGTAAGGGTGTTGCGGATGAGGGCTGTTACATAAATCAGCTCATCGAATTCTTCTAATTTAATTCCGGCGATTGAGATTTGGTTTTCTTTTAATGGTTCAAGCTGGTTTAAGTGAAATTGATAAATATATTGTTCTTGTTTTGTAATATTCCAGCTAGGATGAATAGATAATGTTGTTTCAACTGTATTAGTTGTCAATTTGCTCATCCTCCTTTTTCATACTTTTCAAGAAGGCATAAACCTTCGTTGCGATACTGTATTGGTAGGATTCCATGCTTTGGTTAAAGAGGTCGAAGCCTTCTAAAGTGTATAGGCGATACGGATCTTCTTGAGCATAGCCTCTTAAGTGAATTCCTTCTTTTAAGCTTTCCATTTTCTCCATGTGCTCGAGCCAAACTTGATCAAGGCCTCTCATCATAATGCTTCGAACTTGTGCCACGATAGATTCGTCTACCATAAGATCAGCAAGTGTTGAGAAATATTCTTCAATTGAAGGTGTAACTAATTGTAACAGCTCGTCCTCTTCAAGGTCCATCATTTGCTTTTTCGTAAGTGATAAACCAAGCAGCTCTTGAATTTGATAGATGAAGTATTCTTGGCGATCTTCTTGCCCTTCAACATCTCCTTGTGTGCTATGGGCAACTAGCTTGTTCACGTAATCTTTCACTTCTTTTTCAAGGTCAGATAGGATATCCCCTGTTGAAAGGAGATTGTTACGTTTGCTATAAACAACCTTACGCTGCTGATCAAGGACATCATCTAACTTTAATAGATGTATTCTTGAAGAATAGTGGCTGTTTTCGATCGCATCTTGGACAATTTTAAAGAATTTATTTGGATTTGGACTTAAGATTAAGCCTTCTTCATTGAATTTGATCTTCTTTTGGTATTTTTCGAGTTCATCTTCATCAAATTGGTTCATCAGGTTATCTTCTAATGAAACGATGAATTGAGTTGTTCCTGGGTCACCTTGTCTTCCGGCACGACCGCGCATTTGCATATCAATACGAAGACTTTCATGACGTTCTGTTCCGATAATATAAAGACCGCCTAATTCTGCAACACCTTCACCTAGTAGGATATCAGTTCCTCGTCCTGCCATATTCGTTGCAATGGTAATCATATCTTTTTGACCGGCAATGCTAATCATTTTTGCTTCTTCTTCAGCGCTTTTTGCGTTTAGTAATTGGTGAGTGATACCTTGTTTTTCTAGCAACTCTGAAACTGTTTCAGATTGTTCGATAGAAGTTGTTCCAATTAGAATTGGTCGTCCCGTTGCATGAACGTCTTTTACAAGCTGTACCATTTTGTTATATTTGCTTTCTAAATCTTTGAAAATAAGATCTTCCTGATCTACACGTTGGTTCGGACGGTTTGTTGGGACGCTTATTACGTCCATGCCATATGTTTCAAGGAATTCTTTTTGTGCAGGTAACGCGCTTCCTGTCATACCACAAAGTGTTGAATACATTCTGAAGTAGTTTTGAATCGTTACAGCTGCTTGCGTAATGTTTTCTTCGTTAATTTCTAAGCCTTCTTTTGCTTCAATTGCCTGATGAAGTCCATGACTAAGACTTCTTCCTTCCATTACTCGTCCTGTGAAGGCATCAACCAGTTCGATTTTGCCATCGCGGATAATGTAATCTTTATCTTTTTTGAAGATAAAATGTGCCTGTAGAGACTGTGTAATAAAGTGCAAAAGAACTTGGTCATCGGCATTGTAAATATTGTCAATTCCAAATGCCTTTTCAATTTTTTTAGCGCCTTGTTCTGTTAAGTGAACTTGGCGGTGAGATAAGTTTAATTCATAGTCTTCATCTTTTTTAAACGATTTAACGATCATTGAAGTGATCACAAACAGCTCTGATGAAAGTGATGATTTGTTGGCGATGATTAAAGGTGTTCTTGCTTCATCGATTAATGTATTATCGATTTCATCAATGATTGCAAAGTGATGACCCCGTTGTACCTTTTCAGCCTCGCTCATCACCATATGATCTCTTAAGTAATCAAAGCCAAATTCTGTACCTGTTCCGTACGTAATATCAGCAGAATAAGCCTGTTGTTTTTCTTGTGGAGAAATTTCCGCCACATTAAGGCCTACTTCAAGACCAAGAAACTGATGGATTTGTCCAATAAGTTCATAGTCACGACGTGCTAAATATTCGTTCGACGTAATCACGTGAACGCCTTTTCCTTCTAAAGCAAAAAGGTAACTTGGCAGAGAAGCCATTAATGTTTTCCCTTCACCTGTTTGCATTTGACCGATGTTTCCGTCAGTTAAAACGAGTCCGCCTAGTAATTGAACATCATAGTGACGTTGATTAATCACACGTGAAGCAGCTTCTTTTACAACAGCAAAGGCTTCAACGCGAATTTGTTTAAGTGTTTTCCCATTTTGTAAAGCTTCTTTAAATTCGATTGTTTTGTTACGTAATTCTTCATCTGTAAGAGATTGAAGAGATGAGTCTAATTCATTGATTTGCTTAACTATTTTTTGAAGTTTATTTATTTCGCTACGAGATTTCATTTTTGTATATTGATCGAGCATAACTGACATATTTTTATTCCCCATTTTCTGTCTAGTTTTCAAGGTTGATTATACCATAATCTTGCTTTCATAATCTCTACCACATCTTGTATATTAGATAGGAAATAATAGGGAAGATCGTGTAGCCCAATTAAAATTTAGCTTATTTAATGAAAAATCCTTGTTTTGGACATAGTAAAAAAGTGTCAAAATCATTACATTACAATTATTACATTATCAAATTAAACGACAGGTAGTGACAAAGCTATGGTGAATTGTGGTAGAATATCATAGATTGTATAAATCTTCACAGAAATAAAGGAGACGATCTTTTATGAAAGTACCTATGCTCGATTTGTCTGAGCAATATTTATCTTTAAGAGATGAAATGCTTCAAGTATTAGATGAGGTTATGAAATCTTCACGTTTTATTTTAGGAGATAATGTCAAAAAATTAGAGCAAGATGTTGCTGCATATAGTAAAGTACCATATGGAATTGGCGTGGCAAACGGTAGTGATGCCCTTCATATTGCCCTTCAAGCACATGGTGTAACAGATGGTGACGAGGTTATCACAACACCATTTACGTTCTTTGCAACGGCAGGAGCAATTGCAAGATGTAATGCTACACCGGTTTTTGTTGATATTGATCCAGTAACATTCAATATTGACCCTAGCAAAATTGAAGAAAAAATTACTGAAAAAACAAAAGCTATCATTCCTGTTCATCTTTATGGTCAAGTTTCAGACATGGATGCAATTATGGAAGTAGCGAAAAAACATAACATATTTGTGTTAGAAGATGCTGCACAAGCGATTGGTGCTACATATAAAGGGAAAACAGTAGGTGAGCTAGGTGATGCAGCCACATATAGTTTCTTCCCAACGAAGAATTTAGGTGCATACGGTGATGCTGGGATGATCGTGACAAAACACGAGGACCTAGCAGAGAAAATGCGTGTTATCCGTGTTCACGGAAGTAAGCCAAAATATTATCACCATGTATTAGGTTATAACAGCCGTCTTGACGAAATGCAGGCTGCGATCTTAAATGTGAAATTCCCTCATTTAAATGAGTGGAGTGAAAAACGTCGTACTCATGCAAATCGCTATTCAGAAATGCTTAAAGCTGCTCTTGGTGATTCAATTGTGACACCGGTTGAAGTTGAAGGAAATTATCATGTATTCCATCAATACACAATTCGTGTTGAGCAACGTGATGAGCTTCAAAAGTTCCTAGCAGAACAAGGTGTTTCGACAATGATTTACTATCCACAGCCACTTCATTTACAGCCTGTATTCAAGGAATTAGGCTATAAAGAAGGCGACTTCCCGGTAACGGAAAAAGCGGCTAAGGAAGCTATTTCATTGCCAATGTTCCCAGAACTAAGCGAAGAGCAACAAAACTATGTTGTTGAATGTATGACAAAATTCTATCAATGATTTATTGGTAGAAGGTAAAGGCTCGCCAAAAGGCGGGTTCTTTCCGTTTAAATAAACACTAGATTGTGCTGATGAATTAAAATGCTCAGTGCGACCTAACCTTGAAAGAAAGGGTATGTGTCATGTCAGAACAAAAAGAATATTTATTTTATAAAAATTTGAAATTTATTTGGAGTAAAAAGTGGATTCTTTTGATTATTCCGATCGTTATAGCACTCATTGTTTCTGCTATCTCATTGCTAGGGGATCGTGAGTATGTTGGGAAGGCGTTTTTCTATACTTCCTCCCTTGATAGAGATGAATTAACAGATGATGATTTATTGAATAATAAATACATAACAGGTACAGAAGATGTAGAAATTAATTTTTCTGTTGTTTCTCGTGGTAAAGTCCAAATTAAGATTGTTGGAAATAATAAGGAAGATGTGCAAAGCAAGTTAACATCACTTGGAACACAATATCTTGAAGATCTGCAAGAAGAACATAAATTTCTATATGATGCAACCGATAAATCTCTGAAAAGTTATCAACAAAACCTTGAAATTATTGAACCATTAAATGAAAAAATAATTGAAGCAACAGAAGCACTTGAAGGTCAAGAAACCTCAGATAAATATATAGAACTGCTTAATTCTGCTGTAACTAATCAACAATTACTTTTAGAGTATGAAAATGGTGTTTACCGTAAAGATGTTGATTTAAAAATGTTCGAAAAGCCTGAATTACTCAGCGAAGAAATCACAAAATCAGACAATTATCTCGTTCAAAACATGGTCATCTCTTTTGCATTAAGCTTCTTCCTTACACTATTAGGAATTATGCTTTGGAGATACATTCGTGAAGCTAGGAGGGCATTAAATGATTAATTTTGCGATTGTAGGGGCAGGGTTTATTGCTCAAAAGCATATTGATGCGATTAAAAATGCTGAAGGTGCAAATCTTGTGGCGGTTTGTGACACAAACGAACAGCGCCTTGAGGAATATAAAGAGTTATGTAACGTTTATACGGATTTAAATGAAATGCTTGAGAAGCAAACTGATATTGATGTTGTGAATATTTGTGTGCCATCAGGACTTCATTTTAAGCTAGCTGAAATCATTGCGGCGAAGGGCAAGCACATTGTGATGGAGAAGCCAATGGCGTTAACGAGCAGTGATTCTAAGAAAATTATTGCGATTGCAGAAGAAGCGAATATCAAGCTTTCTGTTGTTCATCCAAATCGCTTCCGTCCAGCAATTCGTGCTCTTCAGGATATTAAATCTAAGGGCTTGTTTGGCAAGCTTAGCCACGCGAATGCAACAGTTCGTTGGAATCGCGGCCAAGAGTATTATGATCAAGCTGCTTGGAGAGGAACGAAGGAGTTTGACGGTGGTGTGTTAATGAACCAAGCGATACATAATTTAGATCTTTTAATTTGGTTCATGGGACCAGTTAAATCGGTTCAAGCAATGGCAGCAACTCGTCTTCGTAACATTGAAACAGAAGATGTAGCAGTTGGTGTTGTTGAATTTGAAAGTGGTGCTTTAGGTGTTATTGAAGCGGCAACTACGATTTATCCAAAAAATCTTGAAGAATCTCTATCGATTTTCGGTGAAGCGGGTACAGTAAAAGTAGGCGGACCGAACGCGATTTATTTCGAAACATTAAATGTAAGTGATATAAACGAAGAAGAAAAGAACAAACTAATCGAAACTATTAAAGAAGATCCATTTGGTAAACCAGGTCATCAATGGATTATCGAGGATATGGTTCGTGCAGTTGAAACAAATACAGAGCCAGTGGTAACTGGTAAAGACGGACTAGCACCTGTAAAGCTTATTGAAGCGTTTTTAGAATCAGCGGAAACAGGTAAGAAAGTCTTTTTACAATAAAGGAGTGAACGTAATGTCTCATTTAGATTCGATTTTATCAAAAATTGAAAATAAACAAGCGGTTGTCGGAGTTGTTGGTTTAGGATATGTAGGTTTACCGTTAGCGGTTGAAAAAGCAAAAGCTGGCTTTAAAGTAATCGGTTTTGATGTACAACAAAGCCGTGTTGATCAAGTAAACAACGCGCAAAACTATATTGGTGACGTTGTGAACGAAGATCTAGAAGAAATCATCAAGTCGGGCATGCTTGAAGCAACAACAGATTATAACCGTATTACAGAAGTAGATGCTGTGGCGATTTGTGTACCAACACCACTTGATCACCATCAACAGCCTGATACATCTTATGTAGAAAGCTCTTCAAAAGAAATTGCGAAGTATGCGCGTGAAGGCATGTTAGTTGTTTTAGAATCAACAACATACCCTGGAACAACAGAAGAAATCGTTGTACCGGCATTAGAAGAAAAAGGCTTAGTGTGTGGAGACACAGTATTCGTTGCTTACTCTCCAGAACGTGTTGATCCAGGTAACAAGCAATTCAAAACGAAAAACACACCAAAAGTTGTTGGTGGTGTAACGGCAAATTGTACAAAGGTTGCGTCTGCACTATACCGTGCGGTTCTTGAAGGAGACGTGTTTGAAGTATCAAGCCCAGCTGTTGCGGAAATGGAGAAAATTTTCGAAAACACATTCCGTCACATTAACATCGCGTTAGCAAACGAAATGGCGATTCTTTGTGAAAAAATGGGAATTGACGTTTGGGAAATGATCGATGCAGCAAAAACAAAACCATACGGCTTTATGGCGTTCTATCCAGGCCCTGGTCTTGGTGGTCACTGTATTCCAATCGATCCATTCTACTTAACGTGGAAAGCACGTGAATACAACTATCACACTCGTTTAATCGAGCTTGCTGGTGAAATTAACAACTCAATGCCAGAATTAGTTGTAGATCGTATGATGCGCATTCTTAACCATGATGGCAAAGCACTTCGTGGAGCAAAAGTTGCGGTTTTAGGTGTTGCTTACAAGAAGGATATTGATGATGTTCGTGAATCACCAGTTTTAGATATTTTAACGATTTTAGATAAAGAGGGTGCGGATTATACAGTGGTTGATCCATTTGTACCAGCATTCCGTTTACTTGATAAGCAAATTGAAACAGTTGCTTTAACAGAAGATCTATTATCTTCAGCTGACTTAGTATTAGTTGCAACAGATCATACAACATTTGATTATGAATTGATTGCAAACAGCAGTCGCGTTGTATTTGATACTCGTAATGCATTAAAAGATGTTGAGAAAAAGCCAGAGAGATATATCAAACTGTAATAAAGACGGGAGCGGATCGTATGAATAGTATCCATTCAACAGTAGTTGTGAACGATTCAGTTACACTTGGTCACTTTAATGTGATCGGCGAACATGTAAAGATCGGTGAAAACGTAACAATCGGTAATCATGTAACGATTTATGATGGCACAGTGATTGGTGACAATGTTCGTATTGCAGATGGAGCTGTACTAGGAAAACAGCCTTCACCGGGGAAAACATCAACTGTGAAGCTTTCAGGAGCTGTTGCACCTCTTCAATTAGAAGATGATGTAACAATTGGTACGAATGCAGTGCTTTATGCCGGCTCAACAATCGGTTCCTCAACACTTGTTGCTGACTTAGCGAGTGTACGTGAAAACGTAGAAATCGGACCTGAGTGTATTGTTGGTAGAGGTGTAACGGTTGAAAACTATGTGAAAATCGGTCGCAGAGTAAAAATTCAATCAAATGCTTACATCACAGCTTACACAACACTTGAAGATTTCGTCTTTATTGCACCATGTGTGACAACAACAAATGATAACTTTATGGGACGTACGGAAGAACGCTTCGATAAAATTAAAGGCGCAGTCGTAAAACGCGCAGCACGTGTAGGTGGAGCATCAATTCTTTTACCAGGCGTTGTTATAGAAGAAGAAACATTTGTTGCAGCAGGGGCATTGGTAACAAAAGATACAGAACAAAAAACAGTAGTAAAAGGGTTCCCAGCTAAGCCTGTACGAATGGTTGAGGAACGGGAGCTGTTATAGGTGTTAAAGAATTTAAAACGTCTAGGAGGGGATTCCCTCCTTTATGCATTAATGAATGTTGGAACAAAATTAATTGCATTCATTATGCTGCCAATCTACACTTACTTTTTACCACCTGGTGAGTATGGATATATTGATATTATAGACCGCTGGACAACGATGTTAACGTTCTTAGTTTTCTTAGGAACAGATTCAGCACTTGCTTTCTATTATTTTGATACAAAAGATGAGAAAAAACGAAGAATTTATTCGAAAAATGTGTTTTTAATTCGTTTGGCGATGATTCTAGTTATTTTCTTATTAGTTGCCCTCCTAGGACCGTTGGTTGCACATAATGTCCTTCCTGCAGAAAATGGCGTTTTCCTTCTATATTTAAGTGTAGGAGTCTTATTTTTTGATACGATCACAGCACTTGTTTTAACAATCATGCGCTTTGAATTTAAAACGCTAAAAGTGGTATTTTTGACCGTTTCAAAAATGCTGCTTATTGCAGTGGGTTCGTACCTATTTTTAAGGTTTATTGTTCAGTCTGTTGAAGCGATTATGTATGCGAGAATCATTACGGGATTATTGATCTTTTTACTTATCTTAAAACCATTATCACAGGTTGTATCCTTTAAGATCGATCGTGAGGTACTTAAGGATTTAATTAAATATGGTCTTCCTCTTGTGCCGGCATCTCTAGCTTTCTGGGTGATCTTAAACTCAAGCTCCTTCTTTTTAGCTTTGATGAAAACACCTGAAGATGTTGGGATATATGGGGCTGCAGCTAAATTTGCCGCGTTGATTACACTTGTAACGAGCGGAATTCAAATGGCTTGGCGTCCTTATTCCATGTCGTTAAAAGATAAACCGAACAACAAGGAATTGTTTTCAAAAATTTACATCATTATTTTTTTATTAGGAATAATAGGGGTATTCGTTGTCGCGACGATTATGCCGTATGTTATTTTATTGTTGAAAGAGACCTATTATTCAGCCTATAAGTATGTAGCATTAATTTCTGCCGCAACATTCTTGAACTTTTATTATTTAATTATTTCAATCGGAATTTTCTTTACGAAAGAAACAAAGGTGATTTCTTATATCTTTGCGATTGCTGCTGGACTTAGTATTGTCTTAAATCTTATTTTAGTCCCTGCTTTCTCCATTTGGGGTGTTGTTGCAGCTACATTGATTTCGTACACCTTTGCGATTGTGTTTATTTTTAGAAAAAGCCAAAAGCTGTACTATATTCCATTCCCATCGATTAAAGTGTCACTGATTTTCATCGTGATGATCGCTGGAGTAATCGGGATTACGTATATTCAAGAAAATCAATTATCACTATGGTATGTGGCGGCAATCTGGGGAGTATTGCTCTTATCAATTGGTGTAACAAGGATCGATAAAGAGCTAAGAAAGAAAACCGTTGAAGCGAATGAACCTGCTTAAGAAGCTCGAAATATCATTAAAAGGGTTGATCACATGAAAATCATTACTATATTAGGTGCAAGACCTCAGTTCATTAAAGCGGGTCCTGTATCACGTGAAATAAGAAAACAGCACCAAGAAATTATTATTCACACTGGACAGCATTATGATGCAAATATGTCTGATATCTTTTTTGAAGAATTAAACATTCCAAAACCGGATTACCACTTAAATGTTGGCTCAGGTTCACACGGTATTCAGACTGCAAACATGCTAATCAGCATTGAAGAAATTATTTTAAAAGAAAAACCGGACTATGTGCTAGTATACGGTGATACAAACTCTACATTAGCAGGGTCACTAGCTGCATCAAAGCTACATATTCCGATCGTTCATATTGAAGCTGGATTACGCAGCTTTAACAAGAAAATGCCGGAAGAAGTTAACCGCATTTTAACGGATCATGTGTCAGAGTTTTTATTCTGTCCAACAGATACGGCTGTGAAAAATCTTGAAAACGAGAATATCACACGAAACGTGTTCAACGTTGGAGACGTTATGTATGATGCTGTTATCTATAATCAAGATATTGCGGATTCTTCCACTTTATTGAGTGATTTAGGGTTAACGAAGGATGACTTCTATTTAATTACTGTTCACCGTGCCGAAAACACTGAGGATCGAGATCGCATTACAGGCATTCTTGATGCGTTTGCGAAAGTGGAGGGCACAAAGGTATGGCCGATTCACCCAAGAACAAAAAATAAGCTTGCTTCTTATGGAATTAACTTAGACTCTATTCCAGGGTTAAAGGTTATTGATCCGATTGGTTACTTGGACATGCTTGCTCTTGAGAAAAATGCAAAAAAAATCTTAACTGATTCTGGCGGTGTTCAAAAAGAAGCTTACTTTGTGAAAACACCTTGTGTGACACTCCGTGACGAAACAGAGTGGGTAGAAACAGTTGAGCAAGGTGCCAATATTCTTGTTGGTGCTGATACAAATAAAATCGTCGAAGCTGTTCAAGCTCCAAGTAACTCTGATTATCCGCCAATATTTGGGGATGGAAATACATCTGAAAAGATTGTTAAACTATTGTCTGAAGCAAAATAAGAGGAAAGGGGCGGTTGTATGTCGCCCTTTTTTTCTGAGTAATAAGTAGAAATCATAGGTCGAATAGGAATGGAAGGGATGACACTTTCTATTTCTATTCGACTTATGCAATGCGCATAACACCAAATATGGAGGTCTAATCCTAGTGTTTTATCTTACTATTTGGATGATTGTGGGTATCCTGTCTTTTTGGTTATTCAAAAAGTCTGCAGGAACCATGTCATTTTTAAAACCTAATATTCTATCTATTGTCTTCTATTATTCTTTATTCATTTCATCCTTCATAGGCAGCTTGTTAATCGCCCTTGATATTGATCGCCATTATATGATTAATTTATTAGGTGATGACCGCTTTCGCTATATTGGATTTTATACAATCTGTTTTGTGATGGTCATGATGCCGTTATCTATGTTTTTTGTCACAAAGCTGCTTGGCTTTAAACCCGAAGATGAATTTAATGCTTACTTAAAAAAGCCAGTACGAGTTGACGCGGATAAAATGACGTATTTGATTTACGTTGGATTAACGGGTCTTGGTGTGCTGTCGATCGCGTATACGGTTTATTATTTAAAAGCAATACCGCTAGTAGAATTGTTGCTCGGAAGTAATAATCTCGCTGAATTACGAATCGAAGCCTCGCATAACTTTGGTGGAAGTACACTTATTCGTAATATCTTTGGATTAGGACTAACACCGATTTTATCCATGATTACGTTTATTTATGGATACAAAACAAAAAAACTGAAATGGTGGATTTTATTCCTCGTTACCTTTCCTTGTAGTGTGTTTATCCAAGTATATGATCTGGCAAAAGGACCGATCTTTTTCTACACGTTAATGTTTATCCTTTTGTTGCTTTATTTAAACATTATCAAGCTAACATGGACTCGTGTTGCTGTTCTTGGGGCGTTGGCTGTGTCGTTAATCGTAGTGATGTATGTGTTTATACAAGGGGTAGGTCTGGAGCAGTTTACCGCATATAATAAGGGGCCAGTTGGTCGTCTGATTTTAACGCAGATTGCCGGTTACTATATGCATCTTGAGCTATTTTCAGATAAATTGCCATTATTGCTAGGAAAAAGCATGCCCTCGTCAATCATCGGTCTTTATGATATCGACCAAATTCGCTCAGCAAAGCTTGCAATGGAAGTATATTTCCCTGAGCGGGTGGAAGCTGGAACAGCAGGGGTGTTGAATACACTATTTGCTGGTGAAGCATTTGCAAACTTTGGTTATATTGGACTGTTGTTAGGTACAGTGTACGTTGGAGTTTATATCCAACTTATCTATATTGTCTTTTTAAGATTACAGAAAAATCCTTTATTTATATCGTTGTTTATCTACTTTACTGTCAATATCCCACGTGTAGTGGTTGGAGGTTTTACAGACTTCTTGCTTAATACGCTGTGGATTGCGATTGTGATTGTACTGTTGTCTCCGTTTGCGTTTGTGAGATTGCTGGAGATGGTGCGAAGTCGTTGGGGTAAACGAACGATTGTTTAAACTTTTGAGTGTCCTTCAGGTTGAGCTGGAGGGCATTTTTTTGTGGGGATAGGGTTTAGTAGGAGTGTGTTCAAGGGGTAAGACGTTTTTGATGGAGGCAAGGTAGTAGTGCTTTTTGATGGAGGAGATGAACGACAAAAATGATAGGGAATGAGGTAGAAGTGTGGTTCATGGAGGTGATAAATGCGACAATTCTGTTAGAACTCAGTTGGAAGTAGAAATTATAAGTGGATGAAGACCATTAAAAGTGACAATTCGAGTGTGTGTGGTCTTCACAGGAGAAATGAAGACCATTACAAGTAGAAATCCCAGAGCAGATGGTCTTCATAAGCGAGATGAAGACCATTACAAGTAGAAATCCCAGAGCAGATGGTCTTCATAAGCAAGGTGAAGACCATTACAAGCAAAAATCCAGTACCAAGTGTTCCTCATAAGCGAGATGAAGAACATGACAAGCGAAAATCCAGCACCAAGTGTTCCTCATAAGCAAGATGAAGACCATTACAAGCAAAAATCCAGTACCAAGTGTTCCTCATAAGCAAGATGAATACCATTACAAGCAAAAATCCAGTACAAAGTGTTCCTCATAACCTAAATGAAGACCATTCAACCAGAAATCCAACCAAAATCAATCTCCATATAAAAAAATATCCCCCATCCCATCCTAACCAGGAAAACCAATCACAACCCGCCCTTCATTAAAAATGACTAATATCAAAACTCACCCAAAACAAAAAAAGAACGGGCACAAGCCCGTTCTTACTTCGAAACTTCCGTATTAGGAAAATAATGCTTCACAATATCGACTGCTTTCCAGTTATGTTCAGCTAAGCCTTTTGCGCCATATTGGCTCATGCCGATTCGGTGTCCCCAGCCTTTACCTGTTGCGGTAATAGAAGCAGGATCAGTATCTTTCCCCACAACTCCACTTGCCGTTTGCACGGAAATTTGATCACCAGAAACGGTAGTTGTCATACCATTCCCAGTCATAACTTTCTGTCCTTTAATAGACAACTGAGATTGGTCACCGCTCTCAGTTCGAACAGCGTAGCTTTGATTCACCTGTAGAGTGAACCAATTTGATTTCAAGATCCCGTAGCTTCCTTCAATCGGGAAGAGCTTACGAATGACTTGCTCATTGCCTTCCACCGTTTTTTCGCCATTAGACGTTATAACGGTAACGGCTGTTACTTCACCATTTGCGCCAGTTGCTTTTGCTTTTATATCATATAAAGCAGTAGTAGCAGGGTCAAAGCCGAAGCTTTTTAGCATAGTTGCTGAGTTAAATGAATTTACCCAATTACTGTGTGGTGAACTTTCATATGGGTCATCCACAGTGACAAGGTATGGGTAGCTTGCTTGGTTTGAGTTCCATACATCGCCAACGTTTGCTGTTCTTCCGCCGCTTGTGGAGAAGAAGAAGGTTTGAATTGGTTTGCCGTTGTATTTAACAAGAACACCTGCTGTTTCGTTAACAGCGGCTGTTGATCTTGCATCTTCAGATGTATAGCCTTTATATACCTGGCTTGATGTTGTGTTTTTTAATGACATGCTGTTTGCTGCATAGCTTCGGGCTACGATGGCTTGAGCCTTCAGAGCCTCTTTGTGCCATGAAGCGGGCATTTCGTTTGGAACAACACCTTTTAAATAATCTTCTAATTCAAGATTGTTGATAACAGCTACATTACCACTTGTTTTTGGTAAAAGTGACATGCTGCCGCGGTAGGCATTACTACCATAAGACACAGTTGGAACAGAGATTGAATTTTTATCTACAAAAGTAGATGCAGCAGGGACCCAGCCTGTTGTCCCGTCTGCTGTTACAACGTTATACCATGTTTCACCTTTGCTATTTACAAAGCTATTAACATATTCAGCCGTTTCTGCTTTTGTTAGTGTTTTTTTCACTGCATAGTCAGATGTTGCTCCACTGCGTAAATCCGTTGTGCTTGTGAATCTTGTGTATTGTGCAACATTATAAACTTCTTTTAATTCAAAGCCGCTTCCTGAAGAAAAAGAAGCAGAGCCCGCGTCAATGTTTACATTGCTGCCTGAGCGGGTAACAGTAATAGTAAGATTCGGTAGTAATAGTGTTTTTTGATTGTTTGCTTTATTCGTTAATTCATAGACTCCTTGAAGCTTGAGAGAGCTTGTTGGAATATCGACGAGCTGTACGGCTACGGGATTGCTGTAAGTTTTCACTGAGCCGGCATTTGCTGTACCTTGTGTCCATAGTAGGCCAAGTGCGAGAAGGGCACTTAGTAGAACTTTTTTAGCCATACTATTAGTTCACCTCTCCATGAACTGCTTGCATCCAGCCTTTTACACCATTTGATAATTCAACGTTATACCATAATTCGTTGTTGCTGTTTGTAAAAGAACCAATATATTTAACAGAGGTACCAGCTTTAACTGTTGCTACAGTTGCATAGCCAGATAAAGCACCTCTGTGCACCGTTGTTGTCGTCTTAATTGTTACAGTAGACGCACTGGATACTGTTGATGTTGAGACATCTTCTGAGTGAATCCAGCCGTATTTGCCTGTTGCATATTCAACACGGTACCATTTGCCTTTAGTACCGTCATGCTCATCAACAACAGCAAGTTCTTTGCCTTTAGTAAAAGTTGCGACAACTTCATAGTTTCTCGTTGCGCCTCTATGAACAGTTGCTGTTGTGCTGCTTACGAATACGTTTGAAGGCATTGTTACGACTGAACCGCCTTCTTCAACAGCTTTACGAAGTGCTTGGACTTCGCTTTCAAGTTTTGTTACTTTTGATTGAAGTGGGTTAAGTTGATTTTGTACCCACTCCACGCTTGCTAACACTACATCATTTGCAGCGGAACCAACCTTTGTTGGTGTGATGCTTCCGATTAAAAATCCTGTAAGGAAAACAGAAGAGATGACAACCATGCTTTTCTTTTTCATGTTAATATCCTCCAGTAAAGTATTTTTTTATTCCTTCGGCAATTCCAACAGCTGCTTGTCCACGAACGATATCGCTTTTTAGCATTGATTCTTCATTCGGGTTGGAGATGAATGCTATTTCCACCAAAGCGCTTGGTAGTTCGTTATTTTTGATCACGTAGAAGTTGGCTGTTTTTGTGCCGCGATCATACGTATTGATTCTATCAACCAATGAATCTTGTATATAGCCTGCTAGAATACTACTTCTAGGTCCATTAAAGTTATAGGCAGTGTTGTAATACGTTTCTGTGCCTCTTGCTGATGTACTCACATTTGCATTGGCGTGAATACTAATAAACGCATCGTTATCAGCGGCATTTGCAATCGCTACACGCTCGGCTAGTGTTAAGTACGTGTCATCACTGCGAGTCAGAATAACAGTGGCACCTTGGCGCTCGAGTTCTGCTTTTAATTTTTTCGAAACATCTAATGTAACATCTTTTTCACGAAGTTTTGTTGGTCCAATAGCACCTGGATCATGATCTCCATGACCAGCGTCAATAACGATTTTTTTACCTGCTAAACCTATTGGCATGACTTTAACCTGAGCTTGCTTGCTATTGTTACGAACTTGAATCATATAGCCAGGTGCAGGTGTTAAGGTAATGGCACTAGATGTAGCACTTATGCTTTTTAATCCTTTAATCGATTGAGAAGGTAAAACAGTGTGAAGCTTGCTTCCTGTTAATTGGACAACTCCGTTTGCCAAAAGCTTATTACCTACACTAAAGTTCAATGACTTGTCCCAAATTAATGTTGTTGCATTACCGGATTGCGTCACTTTAGGGTTTTGGAAAATATTCGGGATGAATTCTCTTGTTTGATCTTTTAAAATCCAGCCACGAACACCTTTTGAGTTCTCAACATTAATCCACTCGTTATGTGTCCATAAGTACAGAAGCTGCTCTCCAGCACTTACTTTTGTGTTATACCCTGAGCTAGATGTTGCGCTTTTACGTAAAACGTTTTGGCCTAGTGGATACACAAAATCTCTTTCAGAAAGACTTGTAAATAACTCAGGTTTTGGTACCCAGCCTTTTTTGCCGTTTGATAATTGAACATTGTACCAATGCTGATTGTTATTATTGATAAATTCATAGAGTACTTTAACGCTAGTGTTGTAAGAAAGCTTTGTTACCTTTGAGTACGTATATAAAGCGCCTCTATAAAGGTAGGTATTGTTTGTACCGACTTTATACGTACTGTTAATCATCAATGTTTTCGTTGTCACACTTGATGCGTTGATCCAGCCTGTTGCACCTGTTTCTAATTTCACGCGATACCAAAGTTCTTTGTTGTTATTAACGAATGTGTCCATTACGTAAACAGCAGAGTTTTTAGGAAAAGAAGCAAGCACTCGGTAGGAATCAAGGGCACCACTTCTAACAACTCCATTTTCGTTTAAATAGTGAGTTGCATTCAGTTTAGGTGTATTTGTTGTTTGATCGGCAAGGACCCAACCGGCTGTTTGATCCGATATTTGGATTCGTAACCAAAATTCATTTTTGTTATTAACAAATGTATCAATAACGCGTAAATCATCGCTTTTCGCAAAAGTTTCAACAGCGCCGTAGCTGCTAAGAGCACCTTTTCTAGCTACAACACCATCTGTTTTGGCGTAGACGTAATTAGAAACAACCTGGCTATCAGGAAGGGGCTCAGTTTGAAGATCTGATGCAAGTATCCAGCCTTGAGTGCCATTCTCTGTTTGAACTCGATACCATTTTTGATTTAAGTTATTTGTAAATTCATCAATAACCTGTAAGTTTTCATTTAACTTTGGTTGGTAAACAACACGATAAGAATCAAGAGCACCACTATGAATCTTTGATTCTATTTCAACAACATAGTAGCTTCCGGCTTCAGGAGTTGTGTTGCTGTTTTCTTTTACAGCTTCAATGTTACCTGACTGAATCCAGCCTTGAAGGCCGTCGTTCGTCTCAACTTTATACCATACTTCTTGTTGACTGTTTTTAAAGGTATCAATAACAGTCAGTTGTGTTTGAGCTGATAGAGTTGTTACAATTCGGTAGCTTGGATGTGCACCACTATGGATGGATGCATCCTTAATCGTTTGAGCATTGGTTAAAACAGATGTAGAAGAAAGCTGTTCCTTCATAATCCAACCTTGGACTGATCCTAAATCAGCTCGGTACCAGATGCTCCCTGCACTATTGATGAAGGAATCAATAATCGATATCTTTTGTCCGTAATCAAGGGTTGCAACTGATTGATATGTGGTAGATGCACCTTTTCTCACCTCAGCGTTTTGACTGCTAACGTAAAGGGAAGCGGGGGAGTCTTTAACAGCAGTCACATTGGCTTTTTTCATCCAGCCTTTGTATCCATTAGCGGCAATATTTAACCATTCCTCATTCGCGCTGTTTGTAAAGGTTCCAATCACTCCAACGGTTTCACCTTTCTTAAAAGATGCTACAACCTCATAATTGTCTGTTGCACCTTTGTGAAGGTGTGCTTGATCAGCAATGACCTTTCCGATATACGGATAAGGCTCTGTTGCCTCCGCATATGTATGAAGCGGACTACTGATCGTCAAGAATACAAGGGTAAAAACAACAAGCTTTGTTAACCATTTCAATTTACCTAGTTCTCCTCTCCTATCTCTATTAATAAAAAAAACCTCTGAAAAGGAAAATTCAGAGGTGCAATTATATTCATATTTTAACAAAGGTCATACTGTTTGTCTTTGGGAATAATGTCTTAATCTGTCTGTTTGTGACTATTTCGACACAAAATTGTCGATACTGATTTTGTAATACAAGAAGTAGAGAGTTGTCCTTAATTTAAGGCATTAAGCTTTTAACAACGTAGGCACGAGGTCATAAGCATTGTAGGAATAGATGGCGAGAACTACCATATTTCCTATTATTGCTCTAAATGAGTTTCAAGCTCAGTTTTAACTTCTTCAAGCTGTATTTCGTCAGGTGCAAAATAATAAATACCATTAATATAGTCATCTTCACCTTCGATTGTTAGCTTTTCAATATTGTCTGAGTTAATGTTCGGATATTTTTGAATAAGCGCAAGGGCATCTGATATTCTGAAATTTGTTTCAACATTATCTGAGACATGCATTGCTAATTCATCAATTTTATAAATATTGGCTGGTGCTGTTGCTTTATCAAAGATGGCTGAGATGATTTCCTTTTGACGGTCATTACGTCCAAAGTCACCACGTGGATCTCGTTTACGCATTCTCGCATAAGCGAGGGCTTCTTCACCATCAAGAATAGCAGGGCCTTCTTCAAAGTAAATACGTTCAGCGTTTTCGTCACTATGTTCCCAGAAATCGAAAGGAACATTAACGGATACACCATTAAGCTCATCAACGATCGATTTGAATGCCTGGAAGCTAACTGTTGCATAGTAATCAATCGGAATATCCAATAAGTTTTCAACTGTATCAATCGTTAATTCTTTTCCACCATAAACATAAGCATGGTTGATTTTCGTTTCAAGATCTTCTTCAGGTATTGAAACAAAAGTATCACGAGGGATACTGACCATTTTTATGGTTTGAAGTGTTGGATTAACGGTTAAAACAATTAATGTATCGGTTCGACCGTTCTCTCCGCCTGAGGAATAATCCTCAATTCCCATTAAGAGCATTGAAAACGGATCTTCCTTTACTTTAATAACTGACTCACGAAGCTTCGATTTTTCACCGCGGTCCAGCTCTACATAAGACTGGTTTGCTGCTTGATAGGTTTTATAAATGGTATAGCCGGTATATCCCCCTACACCTAAAAGAACAAGTAAAAGAAAAAGGAGAGTTCGTTTCAAAAAGCTTTTCTTTTTCTTCACTTTTTTATTTTTTAATCTAGTTGCCACTACTATCCCTCATTTATTTAGTGTTTGAGTCGGCTTTGTGAAAAGGTTTCGCTGTAAGCACTCGTTTTCTGCGGGCACCCTAGATCAGCAAAGCGTTGTGATTAAATCGGTTCTTCTAAATAAATATTTTCTCCCTTTATAATGTAACCTTGCCCATTTGTGAGCTCTGTCATCCATTTTTCAAAGGTATTTATGGAAGCTTCTTCAACAAAGGCTTCAATTTCGACTTGCTCAAGGTAATGAATTTCCTTTATTTTATAAATAGAATCTCGCAGTTCATTTTCGACTTTGCCTAGCCATGTATAGTCAATCTTTGTATGCATGACGCGCATGAGCTTGCGTTCAACGATTCCGATTGCTGAAAGTCCTTCTGAAACCGATTTTCCGTAAGCGCGAATAAGGCCGCCTGTTCCTAGCTTAATTCCGCCGAAATAACGGGTGACAACAACAACCGTGTCTTTTAGTTGTTTCTTTTTTAGAACTTCAAGCATCGGAACACCGGCTGTACCACTCGGTTCACCGTCATCATTCGCTTTTTGAATGGAATCATTTTCTCCTATTAGATAGGCTGAACAATTATGATTGGCATTCTGATGTTTTTTCTTTATTTGCTGAATAAATTGAAGGGCTTCTTCTTCGGTTTTTACTCGTTCTACATAACAAATAAAACGTGATTTTTGTATAACAATTTCATGCTCTCCATAGCCTTTTACGGTATAATAGTGTGAAAGCATGCTTGTACACCTCCTGACAAGCAAGCAGATTTAGAATAGCACATTCTTTTATTATAAAACGACAAATTTTTTACTTCAATTGTTAAAAATGTGACAAACTAAAATTATGGTATAAAAGTCGGAGGGAAAACAATGAACTCCAGTCAAAAAATAGATAGTAAAATACTTGATGAAATATTAGATAAAATGATTGGGACGGTTGCTGGAAGTAAGGATGAAATCTTTCTTATCGGTGAGCAGTCCAGACAACAGTATGAGTCTTTAGTAGAAGAGTTAGTTGAAATCAAAAAGCAAGTGAATACGGTGATTGATGAGGGAGATAAGCTTGAGGCTCAAGCGAGACTTGCCCGCAATCGCCTTTCACAGGTAAGTAAAAATTTCAAGGACTTTTCCGAAGAAGAAATTCGTGAAGCCTACGAAAAAGCTCATAAGCTTCAGGTGGAGCACTCCATGCTGCAGCAGCACGAAAAGCAGCTTCGGGATCGCCGTGATGACTTGGAAAGACGGTTACTAGGTCTTCAGGAAATTATTGAACGATCTGAAGCACTTGTTGGACAAATTTCCGTTGTTTTAAATTATTTAAACAGTGATCTTCGCCAGGTTGGTATGCTTTTAGAGGATGCCCAGCAAAAGCAGGATTTTGGTTTGCGGATTATTGAAGCGCAGGAAGAAGAAAGAAAACGAGTGTCTAGAGAAATTCATGATGGACCAGCTCAAATGCTTGCCAATGTGATGATGCGGTCAGACTTGATTGAGCGAATTTATCGTGAGAGGGGAGCGGAGGAAGGCTTTAAAGAAATCCGTAACCTTCGAAAAAACGTCCGAAACGCTTTATATGAGGTAAGACGAATTATTTATGACCTAAGACCAATGGCATTAGATGACTTAGGACTTATACCCACCCTCAGAAAATATATGGACACGATCGAAGAATATAATGGAAAAACAAAAATTCATTTTCAAAGCATTGGTGAAATTGATGGACACCGACTTCCACCGCGATTTGAGGTTGCGTTATTCCGGCTAGCACAAGAAGCTGTAACAAATGCACTGAAGCACGCGGATGGGAATGAAATAGCAGTAAAAGTGGAGGTTACATGTGAATCGATTACAATGATTGTGAAAGATGATGGAAAAGGGTTTAATATAAAGGAAGCAAAAGGAAATAAAGATAAAAAATCTTTTGGACTGATTGGAATGAAGGAACGAGTCGATCTTCTCGGCGGAAAGATGACGATTGACTCAAAAATTGGATTAGGGACTTTTATCATGTTCCAAGTCCCATATCATGGAACTTAATACCAATTCCTAGTATAAATACGGCTAAAGACATATTGACGTAAGGGATGCCAATTAGACTAGAATAGACGATGGGGAGGCGTAAGCGCATGAAGACGAAAATTGCCATTATTGATGATCATCAATTATTTCGTGAAGGTGTTAAACGCATTTTGGATTTCGAACCAAGCTTTGAGGTAGTTGCAGAAGGTGACGACGGTGAAGAAGCATTAGCAATCGTTGATGCACACAAGCCTGATGTTGTGATCATGGATATCAATATGCCTAAAGTGAACGGTGTCGAAGCAACGAAACAATTGGTTGAAGCAAATGAAGATACAAAAATTATCATCCTATCGATTCATGATGATGAAAACTATGTAACACACGCTCTGAAAACAGGTGCAAGAGGCTATCTATTAAAAGAAATGGATGCTGACACATTAATCGAAGCAGTTAAGGTTGTAGCAGATGGCGGCTCTTATTTACATCCAAAGGTTACTCATAACCTTGTAAACGAATTTAGACGCCTTGCTACTTCGAATGGACAAGCTAATCTTCAGCCGATGCAGCCTGAAATTCGACGTCCATTACATATTTTAACTCGTCGTGAGTGTGAGGTGCTTCAAATGCTTGCTGACGGTAAAAGCAACCGCGGCATTGGTGAAGCATTGTTCATAAGTGAAAAGACCGTTAAAAACCATGTAAGTAATATTCTGCAAAAAATGAATGTGAACGATCGTACGCAAGCAGTTGTTGTCGCGATTAAAAATGGTTGGGTTGAAGTGAAGTAATAGAATTGGGGTCAGACTCTATCGAGAGAGCTGGCTCTTTTTTTTGCCAAAATTTCAAGTAATAAAATGTGAGACAAATTACATACACTAAACAAATAGATATTCCCTGCATTTTCCGGTAGAATGGGAAATGGACAAAACGATAATGGACAAGGAAGGAATTAGACTATGAAAACGGCTATTGTCACAGATAGTACAGCATATATCCCTCAACATATCCGTGAATCACATGACATACATATGATTCCTCTAAGTGTAAACTTCGGGGACGAAACCTACCAGGAAGAAGTTGAAATCACCTCACAACAGTTTTTCGAAAAAATGAAGAATTATCAGGAGCTCCCAACAACATCACAGCCATCGATCGGAATGTTTGTTGAGCTATTTGAAAGACTCTCAAAAGAATATGATGCTGTGATTTCAATTCATCTCTCAAGTGGTATCAGTGGTACATATAACGGAGCGGCTACAGCAGGAGACATGGTAGAAAACATCGAGGTTTATCCGTTTGACACGGAAGTAAGCGCAATGGTACAGGGGTTCTACGCGCTAGAAGCAGCCGAGATGGCTCAAGCAGGAAAATCCCCGACTGATATTATGGCACGATTAGAAGAAATGAAAAAAACGATGAGTGCCTATATCATGGTCGATGATTTAACGAATCTTCAAAAAGGTGGACGCTTAAGCGGGGCAGCGGCACTAATCGGAAGCTTACTTCAAGTTAAGCCAATTCTTCATTTTGATAACAAGGTGATTGTGCCTTATGAAAAGGTGCGTACGAAGAAGAAGGCATTAAATAGGGTATTTGATTTGCTTCATGAGGATGCGAAGGATAACGAGCCAATGCGGGTTGTTGTGATTCATGCGAATCGTCCTGAGGAAGCGGAGAAGATGAAGGAAGAGCTACAAGAAAAGTACAAAAATATCGAATGTATGGTAAGTTATTTTGGTCCCGTCGTTGGTACACATTTAGGTGAAGGTGCGATTGGGATTGGATGGTATAAGAAATAATAGGGTAAGTTATAGGGAGTTAGTACTAGTGGTTTAGTACTAACTCCCTAATTTTTGCTAATATTATGGACAGATTATCTGAATTGACTCATACTATTATTCAGATAAGTAAGGGGGTTATAAGCAATTGGATACAACATCCAACAACACAATGCAACAAGACCAAGAAGAAAGCAAACGTACATATCGCCACTGGACAACTCTTGAGGACCGAAAGCTTTTAGAATTACGAAATAGTGGAATGAAATTTAGACATATTGCAGAACAGCTGTCACGTACACCAATCAGTGTTGAAAAACGCTATCGTAAGATTTTAAAAGGTGACATATGAGATTTCTACATAACAACGCGTTTCTTACTCCGGTTTTTACCTATAATGAAGGTTTACCTCTGTCAAGGTATGAGCAACTACCACAAATACCAAAAAATCCGCATTTTTCTTTTTCAAAGAAACTACAACAGTATCTTCAGGGTAAGGAATTACTACTCACAGAAATTCCTTCCTCTGTTGAAGAAATTCAAAATCATTATGAAAAAGGCTATATTCAACTAAATTATGGGGTTAGAAGAAAGCAGCAACGACTTGTTTGTACACGATGTGGAAATTCAAACTCTTCCTTTTTTTCGTCCTTCGATTGTGCGAAATGTGGGGAACCGGAGTGTCACTACTGTCGTAAATGTATTATGATGGGTAGAATCAGTGAATGCACACCTCTTTATAGTTGGAGTGGACCACCTTTTCTTGAAGAAACAGACTCTCACTTACAATGGGAGGGGCAGCTTTCGAAAGGGCAAGCGATGGCCTCACAACGCGTGGAAGACGCCGTCATCAAAAACAGTGAACTCCTAGTTTGGGCTGTTTGTGGAGCAGGGAAAACAGAAGTGCTATTTAAAGGTATTGAACGCGGCCTTACTGAAGGCAAGAAAATCTGCATCGCAACACCTCGCACTGATGTTGTACTAGAATTAGCTCCTCGCCTTCGACATGTATTTCCTTCAACCTCAATAGCTGCTCTATATGGTGGTAGCGAGGAGAAACACAAATCAGCAGCTCTCATCATCTCTACTACTCACCAGCTCCTTCGCTTTAAACAAACGTTTGATTGCATCATTGTTGATGAAGTTGACGCCTTTCCATACTCTGCTGATACCTCCCTTCAATTTGCCGTAGAAAAATCGCGGAAAGAAAAAAGCTCTCTTATTTATTTAACTGCAACACCGTCTGAAAAATGGAAGAATGAAGTAAAACAGAAGAAGCGGGATGCCGTGACAATTCCTGCACGATATCATGGTCATCCGTTGCCAGTACCTGAATTTGCTTGGTGTGGGAATTGGAGGAAGCAGCTTAGTAAAGGGAAGCTCCCGAAGAATGTTGTGCAGTGGCTGAAAGAGAGATTAGAAAGTGGAAAGCAGGCGTTTTTATTTGTACCTTCTGTAAGACTTATTGATGAGGTCGTTGATTTGTGTAGAGAATTAGATCAGCGAATCGAAGGGGTTCATGCTGAAGACCCGGAACGTCGAGAAAAAGTCCTGCGGTTTCGAAGTGGTGACATGCCAATTATTGTGACGTCTACCATCTTGGAAAGGGGTGTGACAATTCCGAATAGTGATGTAGCCGTGCTTGGAAGTGAGGATGGAATTTTCACAGAAAGTGCTCTCGTGCAAATATCCGGTAGAGTAGGTAGAAGTTCATTTTATCCCAAAGGCAACATCACCTTTTTTCATTTTGGAAAAACAAAAGCAATGATCGATGCCAAAAGACATATACAACAGATGAATCATAAAGCATTCAAAAGTGACTATATTACCAAAAATTAGTAACTACTTTCCGGAATCCTTTTCATATGGCATAATATATTCATAATTTGAGTGGGGAGACTAAGAATATGGTTATTAATGCGATGGAACGGATTATGAAGGAATTATTAGATGAATATAAGCACGGTCTTCATATCAAATGCACATGCTCAGAATGTATGGATGATATTCTAGCTCTTTCATTAAACCAAACAAAGCCACGCTATGTAACGAATATGGATAAGGTCATGTATGTGAAAGCTGAGTTTGTAGATAAACAGGCAATGACTTCTTTATTAGTGAAACTAGCAGAATGTGCGAAAATTGTTTCTGATAAACCATTATGTGAATCGCAGGGAGGTTAATGACTATTCTTTGTCTTATTTGTCATGAAGAGCTTTCACAGCAAATGAGTTGGACAAGTTTTCTATTAAGTGAACCGAAAGCTTGTGATGAGTGTTATCAAAGCCTTAGGAAAATAAATTCCCCGACCTGTCCCCTATGCTTTAGACCTCAAGAAGATGATAATGTTTGCCAAGACTGTCTGACTTGGGAAAATGACCCTCACTGGAAAAGCATTCTCCAGCAAAATGTTTCCGTTTTTGAGTATAATGATTCGATGAAAGAGTTGCTTGCTACCTTTAAGTTTCGCGGTGATGCTGCGTTGGTAGAGGTTTTTCAAAATGAGTTTTTAGCATGCTACAAAACAAATCTTGTTAAAGAGAAAATAGATTTTACGATTCCAATTCCCCTAAGCCCAGAGCGGTTATATGAACGAGGTTTTAACCAAGCAAAGCTGCTCGCTACCTTTCTCCCACTAGCTCAAATCGATATCCTCACGCGAACCCACCATGAAAAACAATCAAAAAAATCACGACAGGAACGATTAACAGCTTCAAACGTGTTTTCTATAGTAGATTCTAGTGAAATAATGAACAAGAAGATTCTATTAATTGATGATATCTATACGACTGGTAGTACATTGAGACATGCTGCTAAGGTGTTGAAAGACAATGGAGCAGCTTCCGTTTCCTCTTTAACATTAATTAGAAGCTAAAAATATTAAAATATGTGCCGATATACTATATATAAAGAAACCGAATAGGAGAATATAGTATGGGAGAATTAGCGAATTGCCCTGTCTGTGACACATTATTTGTACAAACACAATTTAGATCTGTATGTGATAAGTGTTTTAAAGAGGAAGAAAAGCAATATGAAATCGTTTATGCATTCTTAAGAAAACGTGAAAATCGTAAAGCACTTTTAGATGAGGTTGTTGAAGGCACAGGGGTGTCTAGAGACCTGATTTTGAAGTTTATTCGAACTGGAAGAATTCAGTTATCGAACTTTCCTAACTTGGGTTATCCGTGTGAGAAGTGTGGGACTTCGATTAGAAAAGATCGTTTATGTGAAAACTGCAGCAATGATATTCAAAAGCAGCTTCACCAGGTAGAGCAAGAAGCGCAAATTAGTGAGCGAAACAAACGACAAAGTTCGCCATCAGCTTCAACTTTCTACTCCCAAAGTACTAAAAAGTAATGAATGGCTAAATAATAAATTAATATAATCCGATATACAGAGTAGACATTCGAAGGGTGAATGAGAAAGTGAGGAATACTCATGAAAATAAATAATATAGGATCAATGGGAGTTAATCCTTATAAACGAAACCAAGAGAAAAGCGATCTCGCGAATCAAAAATCACAAGTGCAGAAAGACAAAGTTGAAATTTCTACTGAAGCAATTGATCTTCAGCAATCAAACGAGGTTGCAAAAGCAAGAGAAGAAAAGGTACAAGCAATTAAAGCACAGTTAGAGAACGGAACCTACACAATTGATCCAAAGGAAATTGCAAAAGGATTATTGAATTTTTATAAAAAGTAACATAAACATCTAATACACGGATGTTCACTATAGCTCAAGGACGAGCGTACCCGAAATATTCATAATCATGGAGAGTGAGAAAAGTGCAAATAAATTCAGAGCTTAAAGTCTCTTCTCATATCCCTTCTACAAAATCAGTCCCATTGAAGGAAGGAGATATTTACAGTGCGCTCGTCAAAGAAAGACTGCCTCAAAACGAAGCTATTCTACAAATAAGAGGCCAGGACGTCAAAGTAAAGTTCGAAGGAGAGCCTCCTAAGCAAAATCAAGTGACAGTTGAAATAACGAATACCAAACAGGAAATTCCACAAGTTAAAGCAATCTCTTTGTCTACTACAGAAAAAACAAATTCGTTAGCTGGAACAAATGGAGTAGCAAAGCAATTAAATGGTGGAGCACCTGTTTCGAATGAAACACAATCAGCTGTTAACTTCCTTCTTTCAAAAGGAATACCCCTTAATAAAGATACCTTTCAACAAATCCAAACCTTTATGGATGATAAAAATGGAACACTAGATCAAAAGCTTGAAACTCTTTCAGCTTTGGTGAAAAAAGGATTAGAACCAACAGCTATTCATATAAAGACTGTACACCAGGCATTACACGAGAAATCATTTGCAAGCTCGATTGAGGAAGTATTAAAACAAATAGACCCAGAGTTTCAATTCAAATCGCAAGGAAGAACCGAAAATTCTTTGAAATCTGAAGGGAACTCAGCACAATCTCAACTACAATTAAAAGCAGCTGCCCAAAGGGTATCAGAAGCTATAAATTTATTAGAAAAAGTAACTGTTGATCCAAAGAAGTTAGAACTACTTAATCAACTAAAGTCAGATATTAACTCTAGAAATATTAAAGAAGTTGTTCAAAAGTTAAGAGAATCCTTTTCTTCTGAATTAAGAAGATTACAGAATGTGGCCTCAAAACTTTCCGATGCAACGAAGCTTGAAAACATGGCAAGAGTGGCTAATCAGGGCCAAGAACAGGTGCAGCAGCCCAGACTAGAAACAGTTCAAAAAGAATCAACTACACTTAATAACACCAACACAAATTCAAGCCAACTCATTCAAAAAGCTATACAAGTATTAAAAAAAGAACCGAGCATGAATGAAGTTTTTCAGAAGTTATCAACACTTCTCAATCAAGCCACTAGTTTAAATGAAAAGCAGCAAGAAACGTTTGCAAACTCTCTAACTAAAGCAGAAGACCTTGCTCAAGGCGGAAAAGAGCTCGGTGCTAGACAAGAACTAATGCAATCTCTTACAAAAATAAATAATGAAATCCCTGTGTCACCGACACAGAACTCATCTTCACAAGTAGACCAAGCAGAAGCATACCAAATGCAAGAAGAGCTAATTGCGTCTCTTCCAATTCAATCTAAGAACTTTATCGTGGAAACAGTATCAAAAAAACTTTCGCAAGTGGCAATTGATTTCAAAAACTTTAAAAACGATATTTCTAAAAGCTTACAAACTGTGGAGCAACTTGTTCAACAGTTTAAATCGCGTTCAACCATCACGGCAAAGCCGATGCTTGAAACTGTGATTCAAAAGTTAGATCAAGCGATACTTCGAAGTGATTTTATGCTTTATGCAGATATGAGAACCGAGAAGAAGATGTTAACGGCAAGTGCTCAGCTCGCTGAAGCTAAAAAGCTTCTTTCTAAAGGTGATTTCAGTGGAGCAACAAAGATTGTCTCAGAGGTTAGAACGGTATTAGATAAAATGATCTTTAAACCTTCAGATGTCCGTGTGAAGCATTTTGTGTCACAAGAGCTCGGAAATCTAGAAAACTTACCAGCATCAAAACAAGTAACGCAAAATCTTGAAATGTCAATGAATGCTTTAAAACAAGAGCCGATGGCTAGAAATGCGTATGAATATTTACGTAATCTAGGCTTAACACATGAAGCGGATCATGCTCAGGCACTTGTATCAAGAGATCGAAATCAGGAAAGTCTACCACAGTCGCTTAAAAGCTTTTTATTAAAAATGAATGATGGAGAGGGTAAAGCTGACGGGGTGCTCAATTCAATAACTGGACAGCAGCTACTAAGTAAAAACGACCCATCTGGACTTCAAAGTCTAATGTTCACATTACCTTTATTACTACAAGAAAAATTAGAAAATGTGAAGGTTTTTATAAACTCTAAAAATCAGAATGAAAAAATAGATTGGGAGAATTGTAGCTTATTCTTTCTTTTTGAAACAAAAAAACTTGGAGAAGTAGGAATCTCGCTAACATCAACTGACCGTACGCTCTCTGTAAAGATAAAGAACGATCAACAAGGCTTTCAAGAAAAAATGGAGCCTCTTGCTGAACTAGCAAAAGAAAGGCTAAGTGATATTGGTTATAACATCGCGGGAATCAAGTTCGAGCCACTTAACACAAATGAGAAACCAGAAACTGTTACACCAAGTGCCCAACAAACTCAATTGTCTAAAATGACCGAGAAAGGATACGATTTTTCAGTATGATGTCACAGCAATATTTTAATCAAAAAAATCGTCGTCAAATAAATGGTCCTTCTGCTGCAGTCATCCGCTATGATGAATCCAAAGGTGGTTCACCGACTGTTATAGCTCAAGGTAAAGGGTTGCTTGCAACCAAAATTATGGAACTAGCAAAACAACATAACATTCAAATGCAGGAAGATGAGGGACTTGTTCAACATCTTTTAGATATAGATTTAGGAGAAAATGTACCACCACAGCTTTATTCTGTTATAGCAGAAATTCTACTTCTTATTGAAGAAATGGAGAAAAAGTATTAAAACTTGACCGGATATTCCGATAATAAAATGGGAGGTAGAATTATGGACTTTTTAACAAAAGAAATCATTTACCAGAAATCTTCTCAAGAAATTACTTCATTACTATATGAAGCGTTAATAGATCATACAAAAGGTGCAATACAAGACATTGAAGCTTCAAGATTGATAGAAGCAAACGACAAGCTAAAAAAAGTGAACGATATATTAGAACGTTTAGGTGTAGGAATAAATTACGAAGCAGGTATTATTGCCGAACAGCTTGATGTTCTTTACAACTATATGGCAGACCTTGTGATTAAGGCTAACGTGAAGAAAGATATTGAACCTCTAAAAGAAGTGTTAACAATTTTAGAAGATATCTCAGGGGCATGGCAAACTGCAATGAAAAATAATAAATCAAGTCAGATACAGCAACAGCTTTTAAGAAAAACAAATGCATATGAACGAAATGTAATGGTATATGAAAGAGAACCAAATACGGTTGAAGAAGGGAAATAGACTATGAGAATCAATCATAATATACAAGCACTAAATGCCTATAAAAATCTCTCGCAAACAATGGGACAAACGTCTAAAACACTAGAGAAATTATCATCTGGCTTACGTATTAATAGAGCAGCTGATGATGCGGCGGGTCTAGCAATTTCAGAAAAAATGCGTTCACAGATTCGTGGGTTAGAAACGGCAGAAAGAAACTCTTTAGATGCTATCTCATTAATTCAAACTGCTGAAGGAGCGCTAAATGAAACGCATAGTATCCTACAAAGAATGCGTGAATTATCTGTACAAGCAGCAAATGGAACGTTAGAAGACAGCGACCGTGAAGCAATTCAAATGGAAATTAATCAATTAACATATGAAATTGATAGAATCGCAGATACAACACAATTTAACACGAAAAAGCTTTTAAGTGGATCGGCAGAGGGAAGACCGTTTGCGGAAGTGAATACTTCACAGGTTGCTTATACTGCTAACGGAACTTGGAGCGGTGTTGTGACTGCAGAGCCGACTGAACCTGCGAAAGTGGAAATTCAGTTTGATAGCAACCTAGGTTCATTACAAAAAGCGGATCTTGAAGGAAAAACATTTATTATAAATGGTAAAACGTATGAAATAGATGTTACTGATGGAACCTCTCCTGGCGTAACTGGTGATAATATTGCTGTAAACATTTCCGCATGGGATGATGCAGCATCTACATCTGACACAGCAATTGTAGGTAATATTAACAAACTGATGAATTCATTAGAAAGTGCAATTATTCAGAATGACAATCAATCTTTTGCTGTATCAAAAATCTCGTCTGCAGATTCAGGTACAACTGGTGACGGAGCAATTATTGATGGTAAGCTAACACTTTCTACAGTAAATCCAATGTCACCAAAGGATGTACAAGATTTAGGTACTCGTAAAAACATCTCAACAAATATTGCTAGTGGAGTTACATTTAATGACCCTGCAACGAACACACCAACAACTTCTTTAGTTGCAAGTCCTGATTCAGCTCAGGCAAAACCAATTGCGATCACGTTCTCTGAAGTACCTAAAACTGGAGACACTTTGAAGATTGATGGTCTAACTATTAACTTTAATAGCCCGGCAGCAGCTTACAGTAGTGGTGTGGCTACGATCGATGTAACAGATAAAGACTTAGACACAGTTTTAAATGAAATAGATGCCATCATTACACAAGCACAAAATGATAATCCAACTCCTGTACCTGCCTTAGCCCCAGTACATTCTGTTTCAAACAACAGTTTAGTATTAGGAACAATCAAAACAGATGATGGTAATACTTCAGGTGTAACTAATGGTCTGGACATTGCTCTAATTGACGGTGACTTCGAAGCAGACAAAGGAAAAAACTTAGAAGTAGCATTACAAATTGGTGCTAATGCATCTGAATCATTAACTCTATCACTTGGTGTGATGGATGCTGCAACGCTTGGAATTGCACGTAATGGTGATTTCTCTACATTATCAACTGCTGGTGTAAATGCTGTTTTAGGTGTAAATGTTTCTACAGCAAATGCTGCGCAACAAGCTATTACTGCTTTCGATAAGGCGATTAGCCTTGTATCTGCAGAGCGTAGTAAGCTTGGAGCATTCCAAAATCGTCTTGAGCACACTGTTACTAACCTACAAACAGCTAATGAAAACCTAACTTCTGCTGAATCGCGTATTCGTGATACAGATATGGCGAAGTCAATGACAGAATACACGAAGAACAACATTTTAAACCAGGCTGGACAAGCAATGCTTGCACAAGCAAACCAATTACCACAAGGAATTCTACAACTATTGAAATAATTACCATTGGGAGGTAAGTCATTTATTGGCTCCTCCTCTTTTTTTTCTTTTATGCTTCTTATAAAATGGGTGTAGCAAAACAATCGTTTTTATTAATAACCCAATGAGGTGAAATAAATGGATGTTCAAAAGATTGGAAGATCAACTTTAAATAACATAGAAAAAAAACAGCCAGTAGCAACTGAATCTGTAAGCTTTACAGAAGTGATGGCGAATAAAAGGGGAAATGCCCTGTATGAAAGATTTGCTACGTTAGCTAAAGATATAGAAAACCAAGGAAAAGTTTTATCAGAGTCAAGAACTGTAGAGGATTTGAAAAAATATAAAAAGCTAGTAAAAACATTTTTAGAAGAGGCAGTTAACAATGGTCTTCAATTAGAGGATCAACGTGGTTTTAATCGCAGAGGTCGTACAAAAATTTATAAAATTGTAAAAGAAGTGGACAGTAAGCTAATTGACTTAACAAATGAAGTGCTCAATAAGCAGCAAAAAGGGCTAAACATTCTCAATCTTGTTGGAGAAGTTCAAGGTCTTTTAATAAATATCTACACATAATGGTCTAAATAATAATCGATAATGGTCGATATAAAGATTAGAGATAATTGAAAGAAAGAGGGAGTCGTATGTCTGTTGAAGATCAGCTATGTCATAATTTAGAAAAAATACTGAAGCTCCAAAAAAGTCTTCATCAAATTGCGTTAAAAAAAACTGAGATCATAAAAGCAGATAATATCGATGCCCTCGGTGAATTAATGAAAGATGAGTTAAAACATATTAAAGCAATTGAAGTATTAAATAATGAAAGAGAGAAAATTCAGCATCAACTTGCAAACGAGATTTCAATTTCTCCGCAGAGTTTAACGATATCTGATTTACTTTCTTCTGACAAAATTCAAGATAAAGAAAAACTAAGAAATCTACAACAACAGCTAGTAGATCAAATGAAGATATTAAAAGAGATTAATGAACTGAATCAGGATTTGCTTCAGCACTCGTTAAATTTTGTTAATTTAAACCTTGATCTTCTTTTGGGACAACAGGAATCTAGTAATTATAACGATCAATCCTCTGATGAGACTCAGAGTATCAATCGTTCTATATTCGATTCAAAGGCTTAAAGATAGGAGGGACCTAAATGCGTTCAACTTTTATGGGGTTAGAAACAGCTAAGCGTGGTATGTTTACCCAACAAAGTGCCTTGCATACAACTGGAAATAATATTGCCAATGCCAATACAGAGGGCTACACACGTCAGCGTGTTAATTTTAAAGCAACAGAAGCATATCCTTCACTTGGTTTAAATCGACCGCAAATTCCTGGTCAAATGGGAACAGGTGTGGAGGTCGAAAGTGTTCAACGTGTAAGAGAAAGCTTCTTAGATATTCAATATCGCTCGGAAAGTAATAAATTGGGTTACTGGGAATCAAGAGCAAATGCGCTTCAAAAGATGGAAGAAATTATGAATGAGCCATCAGAAACAGGCTTTGCTAGTTCTTTGGACAAATTCTGGCAGTCACTACAGGATCTAGCATTAGACCCAACAAATGCAGGTGCACGATCGGTTGTACGTGAAAGAGGAAATGCGGTAGCTGATACATTTAACTATCTAGCAACATCTCTTAAGTCTGTACAAGGTGACTTAAAAAATGAGCTAGATGTTTCTGTGAAGGAAGTTAACTCACTAGCAAATCAATTAAATAATATTAATAAACAAATTTCAGAAATAGAACCAAATGGCTACTTACCAAATGACCTTTATGACGAACGTGATCGTCTACTGGATAAATTGTCTTCATTAGCAAATATCAAAGTTTCTTACAACGCTTCTGGTGGTAACGCTCTGAAAATTTCTGAAGGAACAGCAACTGTTGAAATTGTTGATGACAAAGGTAAGGTTTTAGGAACTTTAGTAGATGGTAAAAGTCAACGAGTTAGTGAGTTTAGTGTTACCTATAGAAAAATCACTGATGAAAATGGAAATATTACAGAGGGACTAGCGGAAGGTATTAAGATAGGTTCTAAATCTATTAATATTTTGGATTTTAATAGTGCTGGGAAGATTAGTGGATTAATAGATTCATATGGTTATTCTGAAACATTAGATGACGGCAGCAGTGTTGTTGAATATGGTTTATATCCAGATATGCTAAACAATTTGGATACCATGGCATATGAATTTGCATCAGAATTTAATGCTGTTCATCGTGAGGGTTGGAATCTACGAGATTATGATGCAAATAAGAACCCTATTGATGAATTTGACAAAGAAGATGTTGACTTCTTTAATGTTGGGTCAAATGCAAAGGGTGCTGCGAGCACATTAAGTTTGACAGATAAAATAAAAGAATCTACGGATTTTATAGCAGCTGGTCGTAAAGTAGATGGTAATCTTCCAGAGATCGGAAATGGGAATAACGCTGTTTCCCTATCAAATGTTAAAAATGACGTTATCGATATTGGTGGAACGAACACAACTCTTCAAAACTTCTATGAAGGCATCATCGGTGGAATGGCTGTTAATGCACAGGAAGCGGAAAGATTGACCAAGAATAGTACGGTCCTTAGAGATTCTGTTGAAGAGCGAAGACAATCCGTTAGCGCAGTATCACTAGATGAAGAGATGACAAATATGATTCAATTTCAGCATGCATATAATGCATCAGCAAGAATGATCTCTTTACAGGATGAGCTACTAGACAAAATCATTAACGGTATGGGTGCAGGAAGGTAGGTGACTAAATATGCGAGTAACACAAAGCATGTTAGCGAATAATTCATTAAGAAACTTGAGTAACAGCTATGAGAAGCTAGGTAAATATCAAGATCAATTAGCTACAGGAAAGAAAATAACTCGACCTTCGGATGACCCGGTAGTAGCAATCAAAGGGATGTTCTATCGTACGAACTTAACTGAAAATGAACAATATCAGAGAAATCTTTCTGAGGCATACACATGGCTGGAAAATTCAGAAGCAGGTATTGAACAGGCAACACAAATCACCCAAAGAATTCGTGAATTAGTTGTTCAAGCTCAGAACGGAACAAATAGCCCAGAGGACCTAAAAGCAATCGGTGTTGAAATCGGACAATTAAAAGAAGATTTAATGGGAGTTGCCAATACTCAGGTAGCCGGTAAATATATCTTTAATGGTCAAAAAACGCAAACTGCTCCAATAGGAGACGCTTCTTTTACAACGGATGCTGTTGGAAATAAAGAATACACATTCACACAAGATACTTCCTCTTATAATGTTGAGGTTTCAAAAGGTGTCCAGTTAAAGGTAAACATTAATTCGCATAATGTTTTTGGGAAGGATTATCTGAACACATTGGAAGAAATAGAAAGAAATTTATCTGATGGTATCGGGACATTAGAAAACGGTGACCAGCTGTTAAAAGCTGTGGACAAGCATTTAGGTAATTTGACTGCTGAAAGAGCCGAACTAGGAGCTAGGTATAACCGACTTGAACTAATAGACAAACGTCTAGCAGACCAAGAAGTTATTGCAAACAGAATATTATCTGATAATGAAGATGCTGACATGGAACGGGTGATTACTGACTTAACCATTCAAGAAAGTATTCACCGTGCGTCCCTATCTGCGGGATCTAAAATTATTCAACCAACTTTAATGGACTTTTTACGTTAAGCTATCTTTTTTAGGATAGCTTTTTTACTAGGAGTGATTGCCGTGAATATACCTCAAATTAGACTTGAAAGCACAAATGCACAAATTTCAATGGAAACTAGAAAAGCCGTTAATCAAATCAATCAACCAAAAGCAGATATGTCAATTGAACAACCTAAGGCAGATTTATCAATACGAACAATCCAAGGGAAATTAACCATTGATCAATCACAAGCTAGAGCAGATGTTGATTTGAAGTCAGTTTTTCTTAGAACTGAAGAGTTTGCTCAAATGGGTAAACAAGGATTGTTAGTAGGTATACAGAGGAGAGCTCAAGAAGGCGAAGAACTTATGAAAATTGAAAATAGTGGTAATCCTATTTCTATGCAAGCAAAAAGGAATGGACAAAAACCTACAAAAGAATTTGGTATAGGGTTTGTGCCTTCTGTTGGAAGTGTGAAGATTAACTACCAACCTGCAGTTGTCGAGACAAGTATAACTCCAAATAAACCTATAATTTCAGTGCGAATCAATAAACCGGTTCATGACTATCAGCCAGGAAAAGTAGAAATTAGCCTCGCGCAAAGAAATAATCTAAATATTGAATTTGAAACAATAGATATAATGGTATAACCAAAAAGGATGATGATGAATGTTGATAGAGACGAAATATCATGGTGAAATCAATATAGATGAAAATGAAATTATTAAATTTGAAAACGGAATACCTGGGTTTATTACAGAAAAGAAATTCACTCTACTTCCTTTAGATAAAGAATCTCCTTTTTCAATACTTCAATCGATTGAAACAACAGAACTAGGATTTATCGTAGTTAACCCGTTTCACTACACTAAGGATTATGAATTTGACTTAACAGACGGTGAAAAAGAGGCACTTCAATTAACGAGTGCAGAAGATTTAGAAGTGTTGGCTATAATGACAGTAAAAGAGTCCCTAAAAGATTCAACGGCTAATCTTCAGGCACCCTTAATCATCAATCATAAGAAGAAAATAGGTAAACAAATCATTCTAAATAACCCGAACTATGAAATAAGATACCCTTTATTTGCTGAATTAGGAGAAAAATAAGGATGTGACATAATGTTAGTCTTAACTAGAAAAACAAGTGAATCCATTAAAATTGGTGAAGACATAGAAATTACAATTCTATCTATTAATGGTGATCAGATTAAATTAGGAATTAATGCCCCTAGAGATGTAGAGATTCATCGTAAAGAAATATACCTTTCCATACAAGAGTCAAATAGTGAAGCTGCATCTATCTCAACGAATATCTTAAATGAAATAATGAATAAGCGAATTGACCCTAAGTGAAAAGCTTAGGGTCAATTTTTTTTCGGAAGTGTAAAACTAATGAAGGAAAAACTACCAATTTATAAATTAAAAAATCTTTTAAAAAACTATTAAACAATCTTCTAAAGTGTCGATAATAATAGTGTAAGGAAGGAACACACAATGGCGGCCGACAATGAGTGATTCCTTTCGAACCAATTTAACTTTCATCTACAAGGAAGTGGATGAACTTACATTCAAGGAGGAAATTTTAAAATGAGAATTAATCACAATATCGCAGCTTTAAACACTTACCGTCAATTAAACAGCGCTAACGCTGGACAATCTAAATCTATGGAGAAATTATCTTCAGGTCTTCGTATCAACCGTGCTGGAGACGACGCAGCTGGTCTTGCAATCTCTGAAAAAATGCGTGGTCAAATCCGTGGATTAGAAATGGCTGGAAAGAACTCTCAAGATGGTATCTCTTTAATCCAAACTGCTGAAGGTGCATTAAACGAAACACATGCAATCCTACAACGTATGCGTGAATTAGCAGTTCAAGGTGGTAATGATACTAACGTTTCAGCTGACCGTACTGCAATTACAGATGAGTTAAATCAATTAATGTCTGAGATTGACAGAATTGCAAATACTACTGAGTTCAACACTCAAAATTTATTAGGTGGAAGCTTCTCTGGTACATTCCAAATTGGAGCAAATGCTGGACAAGTAATTAATATTGGTATTTCTGCAATGGATACTACAGGTTTAAGTTTAAGTACAACTAGTATTTCAGTGGGTACAAATACAGCAGCTAGTTCTTCTATTGCTACATTAGATACTGCTCTGGCTTCTGTTTCTACACAACGCTCTAAGCTAGGTGCTGTACAAAACCGTTTAGAGCACACAATCAATAACTTAGGTACATCTCAAGAAAACTTAACTGCGGCTGAATCTCGTGTTCGTGACGTTGACATGGCAAAAGAAATGATGTCACAAACAAAGAATTCTATTCTTTCTCAAGCTGCTCAAGCAATGTTGGCTCAAGCTAACCAACAACCACAAGGTGTTCTACAGCTACTTCGTTAATTTATTATATTAGTGGTTCTAAAGGAATATCGTGCTTATGTTACATAAGTACGATATTTTTATTAGACCCACTAAAACTTGGAGGCCAGATACTATGGGTAAATTTATATCACTTTGTATGATTGTTAAAAATGAAGAAACTGTAATTGAGCGCTGTCTCAGTTCAGTTGCTCAATTAGTGGATGAAATAGTCGTTGTTGATACTGGATCAACAGATAAAACAAAAGAACTAGTGTCTAAATACACAACTAATATATATGATTTTGAATGGATTGATGATTTTTCTGCAGCGCGTAATTTTGCTGCTTCTAAAGCTACTAGTGAATGGATACTAGTACTTGACGCAGATGAATATGTAGATGAGGAGAATTTTAAAAGATTCATTTCAGACATAAAAGAGGATAACTACAAATACGACGCTTATAATGCTAAGATTTTAAATTTTTCAGGTGATTTTGGAGAAGTATTAGTTCAAAATTATCATGACAGGATTTATAAAAATAATGGTGATATTAGTTACTTTCGTAAAATCCATGAACAATTTAAACATAATAATGGTTTGGATATAAAATTCAAAAATTCTAATTTAATAATATTTCATTCCGGATATTTGAAACATACTGTAAACGAAAAAGATAAAAGTAATAGAAACAAAAAATTAATAGATATAGAAATGCAAAGTAATAATAAAAATGCATTTGACTATTTTAACCTTGGGAATGAATACTCTTCTATTGGTGACGTTAACAAAGCACTAGAATCATATATTGAAGCATATAAATTAAAATCTGATATTAGATTATCTTGGGTATCTACTACATTAATTCAGATAATTATTTGTTTAATGCAGTTAAAAAGATTTAATGACGCTTTAAATGTAATAAAGGATGCTGAAAGTGTCTATACAAATTCACCAGAAATTCTCTATTTAAAAGGTGAAATCTTTTATTTAAGAGGTCAAATGGAAGATGCGAAAGAAATCTTCCAAGAAATAGTAAGTAATCCAGATATATATGATCATGTGATTTTTAGACCAGATTTGAAGGATCAAAAGCCACATAGTCGTTTAGGTGATATCTATCTTTATGAAGAAGATTATCAAAATGCAGTTTACCACTATACAAGTGTTTTAAATATAAACAAATACTCTGAGAAATCTATAAACAATATAGTATATATTTTTAATAAATTTCATTCAGACCACGAAATAAAAGAGTTTTTATATCGAAGTAAATTAATAAATGAAAAAAATATAAAATATTATGTTCATGCTTGCTTTGATATCGGAAACTATAATTTAGCATTATCTATTTTAAAAGAAATAAAAGAAGAGAATAAGCTGTTATATCAAGTTGGACTATTAAAAAAGCTGGCTGTAGAAAAGAAAGTGGAACTAATAGATGATATACAGGATCTTTTTGAATATTCTGTTGTTAAGGATCTTATAAAAGCAAATTGGATCAATACTGTTGAAATTTATTTGTTAGAATATTTAGTTGAAAGAGATTTGTCCATTGCTAGGCTAATAGAACATTTTAAAAATAATAATGTATTAATAGAACTGAAGAGGTTATTAAATGAAGAAACTCGGTTTGATAATATAAATGGAGGTTTATTTAAAGACTCATTACAAATTCTTATTAATTATAAACAATTTTCTATATGTACAAATCTTTTGAAACATGTAAATTTATTGGACCCGAAGGAACAGAGTCAAGTAGCGGGTATTTTATATTCTAATGGATTTAGAGTAGAATCTATTCATTTATATGAAAAAATCGATTGGAGTTATCTAACAGTACAAGATTTTATTAATATAATCAATAGTCTTGTACAAACAAATGCAAATGATAATGCTGTTGAGATATCAAAATATGCAAAAGCATTGTATCCGGATGATTTTAGGTTTTATAAATTTATCATAGAAAATACTCAAGATATTTCAGTTTATAGTGATAATCTATATGAAGCAAATGAACGTTTTAAAGAAAGTAAGTTCCTAGATAGATTAAATATTACCAACTGATCTTAATGATTAAAATTGACTGTCTTAAATTACGGAATATACAATCAAATACTATATATAGACTTTTTTGTTTGGATATATATTTGTAATTTGTAATGTAACTCCGAATATAAGACAGTCTTTTATTTCTACTACTGAGGAAGTGAACATAAATTGAAAATATCACTAGCAATGATTGTGAAAAATGAACAAAGATATATTGAAAGGTGCATATTGAGTGTAAATGGGTATGTTGATGAAATCGTTGTAGTAGATACTGGATCAACTGATAATACCCTTCAGATATTAGAAAAATATAAACATGTAAAAGTATATCAATTTCAGTGGACAGATGATTTCTCAAAAGCGAGAAATTATTCAATAGAAAAAGCATCAGGTGATTATATTCTAATTCTTGATGCCGACGAGTATATTATTGAAGGTACAAGGGCGGAGCTTGAAAGTGTGGTGCAAGATAATTTAATTGGTAGAATTAAAATTAATAGTAGATTTCGAAAAGATAATGAGATACAAATTGCAAGCGCGTATATTTCAAGATTTTTCCCTAAAAACACTCGATATGAAGGTGAGATTCATGAACAAATAATTTCGAATTTGAATAGGAAGAAATTAAAAATTAAAGTTGGACATGATGGGTATATGGATATGAATAAAGGGGATAGAAATATACCCTTACTTATTAAAGCCCTGAAAAAAAGACCTAACGATGCATATTATTTATTCCAAATAGGAAAAGAATTAAGAATTAAGAAACAATATAATGAAGCCTATAAATTCTTAATAAAATCATATCATTTTTCTGATAAGCAAAGTTTATTTTATGAAGAACTTGTCATAGAGATAATTAATAGCGGAAAAGAATGTGGTGATTTGAAAGTTTTACAAGTAATAGATGATAATGAATATTTACTTCAAAATGTCTCAGACTATCACTTTGCGAAAGGTCTGTTTTATCTAGATTTTTGTTTAAGTAACATAGGGGAAACAGGAAGATATTTACACAAAATTGAGTCGTGTTTTTTAGCGTGTATAAATCTTAATGAGAGGGAGCATTCTGAGTACCTAAATGGTACTAGCTCTTTTCTTGCTGCATATAACCTAGCAGTTTTTTATGAGGTAATAGGTGATTTTAATAATGCTATTCAATATTATAATTTTTCAGCAAAACTTGGGTATAACTTAGCAAGAGAACGATTAGCATTATTAAATAAGAATGATAAGTAGGCATTCTTACAAAAACATTAATAGTTCTATTAATTAAGGAGTAAAATGATGAGAGTATATTTTGTACTGGAACATGTTGAAGGAAAGGGAGGAGTTGAGACAGTATTAACAAATGTTACAAATGGCTTGACTGCTAACGGGAATGAGGTTCAAGTTTTTTTACCATACGCTAGTAGCGATGATTCTTGGGAGAAAGACCTACCTGGTGTTCACTACTACTTTGATGAAGAAGTAACAGCATATAATGCAGTTCAACTATTATCAGAAAAATCGCTTGGACTTAGTAAAAAACTATCAAGTATGCCACGTCCAGATGTTATTGTTGCAACTCATGCTCCTCATACCGTTCTATATTCACGTATGGCAATAAATTATAAAAAAAATCCACCAATAGTGTCATGGTTACATAATCCACCTGAGTATTTCAACAATTTTCAGATGATAAATTATGCGGACATACATTGGAGCATATCGATGGGAATAAAGCAAAAAATAGACAATATTTTACAAGGCGAGTCAAAAAGGAATTTTTATATTGGTAATCCGTTTGATTTAAATGTTAGTGAGATTAGTCCAATAGTAGGTCAGCACTTTGTGTTTATAGGAAGACTGGAGAATAAACAAAAAAGATTAGATATATTATTACAAGCTTTGTCCTTACTTTCAACATCATGGACTTTAGATTTGTTCGGGACTGGTCCTGATGAAGATAAGATAAAAAATATGGCTATTCAGTTAAATATATCAGATAAAGTTAAGTTTCATGGTTGGGTAGATAATCCATGGAATGAAATAAAAAATATAACATGTCTTGTTCTTTCCTCAGATTTTGAAGGAATGCCCATGGTTATAGGGGAAGCCATGACAAGAGGAATACCAGTTCTTTCAACGGATTGTGAAACAGGTCCTAGTGATTTAATTAAGAATAATGAAAATGGATGGCTTACACCAACTGGAAATGTATATCTATTAGCCGAAACTTTTCAAAAAATATCAATACTAAGTCAAGAAAATTTAGAAAAAATTTCTCGAAATGCTAAACAATCAATTAAGTCCTATTCTGTTGTAGAAGTATTAGATCGAATGAAAGAATCATTATATGAACTTGTTGGAATAGAAAGGGAGGAAAAAAATGGTTATTGACATTGTTCTTGGAAGGGCAACCGGACGAGGAGGTCTTGAAAAAGTGCTAACTCAAGTAAGTAAAGGACTTAAACAAAAGGGCCATCGTGTTAGAATTTGCCAAATGTCAGAACCAGATCATTTAGATTGGGTGCAAACTCTTCCAGAAATTCATTACTATGAGCAACTTGATAAATACAAATATGAGGGAAATATTGATGTGTTTTCACTTGCATTAGGATATAGAGAGTTTATTTCTATTGAAGGAAAACCTGATATAGTACTAGCAACTCATACACCTATACAAAGTTTGATATGTAGACTAGCTCTAGAACCATTAGGAGAAGAATGTCCTCCTATAATTTCATGGCTTCATGGTCCGCCTGAATCATATGGTGGAGAAAAATATTTATATTATAGTGATGCTCACTTAGCGATTTCTTACAATATTTACAAAAAAATAGAAGATATAGTGGACAGTGATTCTATTATTCATTATATAGGTAATCCTGTTGATATAGATAATGTAGAATTAATAAATAGGTCAACTGGATCGATTGAGCTTTTGTATGTTGGACGCTTAGATAATACACAAAAAAGATTAGATATCTTATTTAAAGCATTGAGTAAGGTAAATGGAAATTGGAGATTGCGTATAGTTGGAGATGGTCCTCATAGTAATGAACTAAAATTCTTGGCAAAGCAGCTGGATATAGAGAAGAAAATAATTTGGGATGGTTGGAGAGAAAATCCATGGAATTATATTGATGAAGCATCTTTATTAGTTCTTTCCTCTGATTTTGAGGGATTTGGATTAGTGTTAGTGGAAGCTTTGTCAAGAGGTATACCTGTTCTTTCAACAGAATGTGAAGGACCTGATGAGATAATAAAAGATGGAGTAAATGGTTGGTTGTATCCTATAGGAGATATCGAAACCTTACAATATATACTCAACGGCCTTATTTCTGGTGAAATTTCATTACCTGATAGAATAAATTGCAAGGAATCCGTAGTTCATTATCGTCCTGAAGTAGTTGTAAACCAGTTAGAAGAAATATTACTAAATTATACTATTATAGATGATTTATTTGAAAAATTAAAATCATTTAAAGGTTTAACTATAGAAGAAATTACTACTGAACTATATGAAGCATTAGTCAGTAAAAAAATAAATATAGATATATTATTTTCCTTTGTCGAAAAAAGATATCCTAAACCTTTACTGTCAAAATGGTTAACAAATCTAGGAGTACTATTTTGGGAAACAGAAAAGTTTGATTTTGTTATTCCTGCCTTAAAAAAGGCAATTGATTATTCATCAAATAACGAGGATGCACTTTTCAATTTAGGGTTCGTTTTAAAGAGTTTTGGGGAAAGTGAACTTTCTAATTATTATCTAAATCAAATAGCTAATAAAACTCAGGAAGTAATTGATTTAATCAAATTATCAAGCATTAGTGAAACAGATTAAATAAAGTGAATAAGGAAAGGATTGAATAATGAGTATATTAGTTAGTATCAATTGTACAACATATAATCATGAGGCATATATAGCGGATGCTATAGATAGTTTTTTAATGCAGAAAACAAACTTCAAGTTTGAGATCCTTATCGGTGAAGATTGTAGTACAGATTGTACTAGGAATATTGTAGAGAATTACTCAAAAAGATATCCCGGTATGATAAAAATAATAACATCGAATGAAAATGTTGGCGGTAGGGAAAATATGGTTCGACTTAAGGAGAATTCTAAGGGGAAATATATTGCCATTTGTGAAGGTGATGATTACTGGACTGATCCCTTTAAATTACAAAAACAGGTTGACCTTATGGAGAGGAATCAGGAGTTTAGTCTATGCGTACATGCTACCAATATTGTTACAGTTGATAAGAAACTTACCGGAAATGTTGTAAAGCCATATAATGAAACAAGAATTACTCCAACAGAGGACATTATATTAAGTGATGGAAGCTTTTTTGCTACTAACTCTATTTTATATAGGAAAGAGTTGTTAAATAATCCACCTGAGTTTTTTATGAATGCCCATGTTGGAGATTATCCATTGGTATTAATTCTTTCTAGTAGAGGAAGAGTATTTTATATTGATGAAGTGATGTCCTCCTATCGAACCGGTGTTAAAGGGTCGTGGACAGAACGTACTTTTTCAGGTGAAGATAGATCGTATAAATTTGTTAAAAATTATGAGAATGATATATGGTTGCTTAATGAATTTAATAAATATACTAATTATATATATAATGATTTAATTAAAAATGCTGTTTCAAAGAGAAAAGGATGGATTATGTTTGAAATAAAAAAATACTTAGAAAAACTAAAGAATTTATAACTCTAGTTAACGTTAGGTTACTGGTGTTTTTACATGAGAGTTACTTTCTAAAATTTTTTTATATATTATATAAAACTAGTTTTTTATGGATATTTTATTATTTATCTTATTTATTTGACTGTAGAAAGAGGATATATTTTGGAGGTTAAATTAGAAAAACTTTGAACTAAAATTCAGGGTATACAGACAAAATGCATGTATACCGATGCAAATATTTTTTTTGAAAACCTGTTATAAATATTCATTTTCAAAGAATACTCTAACATTATACCTATAAAAGCAGTAAAGAGTACTATTTTTTAATTTCTAATCCAGTAACTTAACTAAATAAATATTTATTCTACTAGAAGATGTAAAGCATGATGCTAATACTCATTAAGGGATGTATTATATGGATTATTCTTTAGAAAGACCTGTTTATGTTACAAAACCTTTACTACCGGAGCTTGAAAGAGTAAACATGAAAATGTCAGAGGTTTGGGAAAGTGGGTGGATAACAAATACTGGTAGTCAACATAGAGAATTAGAAAAAAAACTAAAAAAATACCTAACTGTAGATAATATATCGTTATTTAATAATGGTACATTAGCGTTGTTATTGGGAATAAAATCCCTTGGCTTAAAAGGGGAAGTAATAACTACACCTTTCACATTTCCAGCAACGGTTCAAGCATTAGATTGGAATGGTTTAACACCTGTATTTTGCGATATAGAGTCTAATACTTTAAATATTGACGTTACAAAAATTGAAGAATTAATAACTGAAAAAACAAGTGCTATACTAGGTGTTCATGTTTTTGGAAATCCTTGTGATGTTGTTCGGATTGAAGAAATAGTTAACAAATATAACATTAAAGTTATTTACGACGGGGCCCACTCATTTGGAACAAAAATTAATGGTAATCCTATAAGTAATTATGGAGATATGACAATGTTTAGTTTTCATGCAACAAAGCTCTTTAATACGATTGAGGGTGGAGCTTTAATTGTTAAGGATCAAAATTTATTAGAGAAATTATCAGCCTTAAAGAACTTTGGATTGTTAGGTACAGATAATGTAAGTTTTTCAGGATTAAATGCAAAGATGAATGAAGTACAGGCCGGAATTGGCTTAGAGGTATTAAAAATAGTAAATGAGGAACGTGAAAAAAGAAAAAATATTAAACAACTATATGATACTTGTTTTTCATTAATTCCAGGAATTCGAACTGTTACAAATTTAGAAAATGAAGAAAGTAGTTATCAATACTATGTAATTGAGATAGATGAAGAGTTATTTGGAAGAAATAGGGATTGGGTTTTTGAAGAATTAAAAAAATATAATGTATTTACAAGAAAATATTTTAATCCACTTTGTAGTGAATTCCCTTGGTATAAAAATTTAAAGTCAGCACAACCTGAACACCTTCCTGTGGCTCATAGTATAGTTAAGCGCGTCTTATCTCTTCCTTTTTATGGAGAATTAGATCTGAGATCAGTAAGGAATATATGTGAAATATTCCAGTATTTTTATAACTCATCTAGATGAAAGGAGATCTAGCATGAAGGGAATAATACTAGCAGGCGGGAGTGGTACAAGATTATACCCCCTTACAAAAGTTATTTCGAAACAAATTTTACCAGTTTATGATAAACCGATGATTTATTATCCGCTTTCTGTACTAATGTTAGCTGGAATAAAAGAAATATTAATCATCTCTACACCGAGAGATATAGTTGATTTTAAAGAATTACTCGGTGATGGCAGTAAAATAGGAATTCAGATAAACTATTCCATACAAAATGAACCAAATGGATTAGCAGAAGCATTTATTATAGGTGAGGATTTTATTGGAGACTCATCGGTTGCATTAGTGTTAGGAGATAATATTTTCTATGGATCAAACTTCGGTAATAGATTAAAGGAAGCATCGAAGCTCAGAAGTGGGGCTATAATTTTTGGATGTTATGTTAATGACCCTCGTCAATACGGGGTAGTGGAAGTAGATGAGCAAATGAACGCTATTTCAATTGAAGAAAAACCAGAGGTCCCAAAATCCTCCTACGCAGTGCCCGGCTTATATTTTTTTGATAATAAAGTTATCGAGTATTCAAAAAAGGTAAAACCATCTAAAAGAGGAGAATTAGAAATTACCTCAGTTATCAACGAGTATTTAAAAAATGGTGTATTAAAGGTAGAGGTTATGGGAAGAGGCCTAGCATGGCTTGATACAGGTACACATGAGTCTTTACTTGAAGCATCTAATTTTGTTGAGGCTATCCAAAAACGTCAAGGCTTATATATTGCATGTATTGAAGAAATTGCATACCGGAGAGGATATATCACAAAAAATCAAATATTTAATCTCGCAAAACCTTTAATTAAAACTGAGTATGGGAAATATTTAATTGAAATTGCAAATTCTAAATAATAAATTAGTTTTATAATAATTTAAGGAGTTAAAATGAATATTTTAATTACAGGTGGAGCCGGATTTATAGGCTCAAATTTTATAAAATACATGCTTGATAAATATCAATATACAATCGTAAATGTTGATGAACTAACATATGCTGGTAATTTAAATAATATTAGTGAATTTGATTCTTTTCATAACTACAATTTTGTCAAGGGAAATATAGGGAATCCCATATTAATTAATAACGTATTTAGGGAATTTAATATAGAGATTGTAATTAACTTTGCTGCAGAATCCCATGTTGATAGAAGTATCCTAAATCCAGATATATTTTTGAAAAGCAATATACTTGGTACTCATACATTATTAGACACTTCTAGGAAATTTTGGGCGCGGGATAAATCAGATAATTTTTGTACAGAGTATATAGATGGTGTAAAGTTCATCCAAATTTCTACTGATGAAGTTTATGGTACATTAGGAGCAGAAGGATTCTTCACTGAAAACACACCACTTGCACCTAATAGTCCTTATTCAGCCTCGAAGGCGTCAGCAGATTTATTTGTGCGGTCTTATTTTGAAACCTATAAATTGCCTGTAAATATTACACGCTGTTCTAACAATTATGGACCTCGACAACATCAAGAAAAGTTAATACCACTATTAATTTTTAATGCTTTAAATAACGAGGAATTTCCAATATACGGAAATGGTTTGCAGATTCGAGATTGGTTACATGTTGAGGACCATTGTAAAGCAATTGATGCTGTTCTTCATAAAGGTCAGGAAGGCGAAGTTTATAATATTGGTGGTAATAATGAAAAAAGGAATATTGATATAGCAAAGCTTATTCTTGAATATTTTGGAAAAAGTGAAAAATTAATAAAATATGTTCCTGATCGATTAGGACATGATACTAGATATGCAATCGATAATTCAAAAATAAAAAATGAGTTAAATTGGGTACCACATTATACCTTTGAAGAAGGAATTAATATGACAATTAAATGGTACCTAAATTATTATAAGCATCTTCCACATCAGTTTGTAGGAAAAGACATAGGTGATTCAGTATGAAGGTAGGAATTATGCAACCATACTTGTTTCCATATATAGGTTACTTCCAACTGATTAATGCTGTAGATAAATTTGTTATTTATGATGACGTGCAGTATATAAAAGGTGGTTGGATTAATAGAAATAAGATATTGGTTAATCAAAAAGCCTATATGTTTACTTTTAGTTTAAAAAGGGATTCCTCACAGTTAAAAATATACGAAAGATTCTTTTCGGATAATTTCGATAAAGAAAAGTTGAAATTCTTCAAAACGCTTAAGGAGAATTATGGTAACTTAGATAATTATAATGTGATATTACCATTATTAACAGAGGCATTAGATACAAATAATCAGGGGAATAATATTTCAAAAATAATTACGAACAGTATTAAGGTTATTTGCGATTATTTAGAAATAAATACTCAGATAATTAATTCAGTAGAATTAGATGATAATAAATCACTTTGTGGAGAGGATCGAGTAATTGAAATCAATAAAAAGCTAAATTCGTCTCATTATATAAACTCCTCAGGGGGCAAGAAACTTTACTCAAAAGAAAAGTTTTTGTCTCATGGCATAATGTTGAATTTTTTAGAATCTAATTCTATACAATATACTCAAAATAATGTTAATTATTTACCTTGTTTATCAATAATTGACACTTTAATGTTTAACTCAAAGGAGCAAGTTAAGATTTTCTTAGATGAATACAATTTAACATGATAGAAATATTGAATTTTTTAAGTGCAATTTTATATATACAGTAGATTTTTTGGAGGAAAATTATGAGTTTCAAAGATATAATTTCAATTCATGGTGTACCTAGATCGGGAACAACCTGGTTAGGTCAAATAATAGATAGTTCTCCTAATGTAAGGTATAAATATCAACCCCTTTTTTCATATGCCTTTAAAAATAGAATTTGTTTGGATAGTACTAAGAATGAAATTCTTGAATTTTATTCTACATTATATAATTACTCCGATGATTTTTTAGATCAAATTAAACAAAAAGAAAGTGGAACATATCCGATTTTTACGAAAAAGAATGATTACCCTAGTTTCCTTGTTACAAAAATGGTGAGATATCACTATCTAATCCCTCATTTAATTAAAGTATTGGAAAATATTAAGTTTATATTTATTGTTAGAAATCCTTGTGGATCTCTAAACTCCTGGAAAAATGCTCCAAGAGAGTTTAATAAAGATCTTTGGGATTTCCATGAACAGTGGGAATTTGGTCAATGTAGGAATAATTTTAGACCTGAGGAGTATTTTGGATATCATAAATGGAAGGAAGCGACAAAATTATTTTTAGAAATGGAACAATCTCATGCGAAAAATGTTCTGTTAATAAGATATGAAGATCTTGTAAGAAATCCACTTTCAATTACACAAGATTTATATAAATTTTGTGGGTTTGAATTGACAAATCAAACTAAAGAATTTATTCGAAAATCTACTTCAATTAAACAAGATGATGTATATAGTGTGTTTAAAGGTAAAAAAAATGTAAATGATTGGCGAGGAGATTTAGATGAACACATAGTATCATATGTTTATGAAGATTTAAAAAATACAGATTTTGAAAGGTTTTTATAATATGAGAGATGTAAAGGAAATTGGTGGAGAATTTGAGTTTAATTATTTTAATCATATAGGTCAAAAAAAAATTAATATTCCTAATACTTTTCATTTCAAAAATAGTAGCACTTTTTCTCTATTAGATTCTGGGCGTAGTGCCATTAAACAAGCATTACTTCAAATAAGGAATGGTAAACGAAATCATTACCTTCTACCCTCTTATTTATGCGAGAGCATGGTTAAACCATTCATAGAGCTTGGCTTAAAAATAGAATTTTATAAGATAAATTCAGATTTTTCAATAGATTTAGTTGATTTACAAAATAGGGTAACCAGTTCTACTTGTGCTGTGCTAGTAAATAATTATTTTTCTTCCGAGCATAGTAAAGAGGATATTACCGTATTAAACAGTTTGAAGAAAAGAGAAATAATTATATTAGAAGACATAACACATCAACTATTGAATAACAGAATAGAGATCGGGGATATACTCGTTGCTAGTGTTAGAAAATGGTTTTCTATGCCAACGGGAGGTATTTTAATTTATAAGAGAGATACATTAGTCAATCATAATATACCTGAAAAAGGAAGTGTTGATATACCTCCGATTTATTCACAATACAGAGCATGGGGGTTTGGATTGAAGCATCTCTATATTAATAAGGTTCATGATATTAGAATTAAGAATATGTTTCAGGAGTTATTTCAAAAAGCAGAAGAAATATTAGATTCAAACACAATTCATATTAATAAAATGGACATCCTTTCAGAATATTTTCTTCACTCAATAGATGTTAATATTATAACTGAAAAGAGGAAGCAAAACTATTCTATACTTTATGAAAATTTGTGTGAAGTTGAACATATTAGTTTTGCCTTAGGTAGGATAAATAATAATATTGTTCCGTTAGGATTTCCTATTTTATGTGAATCAAGAGATGAGTTGAAAAAATATTTAATTAAGCATGACATATATCCACCAGTGCATTGGGCGTTACCCAATTGTATCAATGTTAATTATTATAATTCTCATTATTTATCAAATCGAATTTTAACTATTGTATTTGATAAATTAGA
>NZ_NUMC01000089.1:0-24881 GCF_002577655.1 Bacillus sp. AFS040349
AAATCTTTTGACACTACCCAAAATCAGATAGTATATCTTATGCGGGGAATACTAGATTGAAAGGGATAAAAGGGTAGAAAAAGAGAATTAGGCGGAGTTAGTATTAGCAGCAATCATCCTTTTTTTCCATAATAGAAAGTGACTTAATAGATTCAAATGGTAATATACGAAACTCATCTTTTTTCTCTTTACATCTTTTTTCCTTTTTAATAACTCTTTTCTTCATGAGTCGGTTTCTTTTTACTTTTTTCTTCTTCTTTTCTTTCTTCATAACATCAATCTCTACAAAATCAGCTCCAACGAAACAGATCCTGCCTTGAAGCATTTCCTCTTCTTCACATTCGAGTTCAATTTTTACATCACAATCAATTAATTGGCGAAGTCTAAAGGCCATTCCTCCTTCTAGGCCAGCTAATCGGAAACGGAAGCGATCATCACAAATAAAGTGATTGTTTAAGCAAAAATCGTCGTGGCAGTCAAAAGAATCATGATGCTGAAAGTCACATTCTTTTACGACAAAGCGTCTGTCAAAAATAACTGGATGCTTACAAGTTTCAAAATGATCATGATGATCACACTTCTTACAATCACAGTCATGGCGGTGATGGTGCTTGTGATCATGTTTCTTACAATCACAGTCGTGGTGGTGATGGTGCTTGTGATCATGTTTCTTACAATCACAGTCATGGCGGTGATGATGCTTGTGATCATGTTTCTTACAATCACAGTCATGGCGGTGATGGTGCTTGTGATCATGTTTCTTACAATCACAGTCGTGATGGTGAGGATGCTTGTGATCATGTTTCTTACAATCACAGTCGTGATGACGGTGCCGAGGTTTCTTACATTTAGGACAGTGGTCGTCGTGATGATGACGACGGTGTTCACGACATTCATGGCAATCATCATGGAAATCGTTTCCATGCTTTTTACATTTGTGATAGTCATGATGATAATCATACTGTTTATCATGGTCATGATAGTTCATGCTTTTTCCTCCTTTAATTAATTCAACTTATACTTTCATAGGGAAGATAACGATAAGGACAACTGCATGAGTTATCCATCTTAATTAACCCTATAATAATCATGGTATGTTTTTCCAATGAAAAGGGATTAAACGTATGTCTAAAGTACTGAAAATCCGCTAATATCATAGACCGGTATCACACACAAAACATAGAATGTTAAAAAATGGGAGGTAATATAATGAGAAAGCTAACAAATATGATTATGACGTCCTTCTTGTTTTTCTTTGTGAGTGCTTGTCAGAGCCCTTCTAGTCATCATGAACATATGAAGGGCCAAGAAGAATTTTTAGATGTTTCAGTTAAGCTTAATCCAAAGGAGATAGAAGCAGGTGTTTCATTTTCTATACAGCTCCATATTACTCAAATGGACAATGATATAAATCATGCAGATGATGTACGAATAGATGTATGGAAGGATGGAGAAGAATCAGAGAAAGAAACGTATGAAGCGACTTATGACGGAAAGGGGATGTATGTCGTTGACCTTATGCTCGAGGAATCCGGTTCTTATAAGGTCATGTATCATGTTACAGCAAAAGAGCAGCATGTTATGAATGAAGTCCCTTTAACCGTCCAGGAGGGGAATTAATTTGAAGAATAGAAAAGTGATAGTAAATGGTCTGGCTGCTATGTTTATCTTAGTAGGTTTTTTTCTTATTTATTCTGTTTGGCCAAGAGAAGAAAAGCTTCCTGTTCTAGATAAAGTAGAACCATTTATTTTGCAATCAATTGATGAACAAAGCTATAACTCGGATAATGGAAAAGTCAAATTATTGACCTTTTTTTACACAAAATGTCCAGATATTTGCCCACTCACTATGGTTGATTTTCAAACATTACAATCCGAGCTTCAAAAAAAAGGTCTTTTTGGAGATAAGGTAGAGCTGGTGGCTGTTACTCTTGACCCTGAGAACGACACCATTGAAGTGGTTAAAGAATATTCTCAGGCTTTTGAGGCCAGTCCTGAGGGATGGAAATTTCTGAGGGGGTCTGAAGAGGAGACACAAGCAATTGCAGACCTTTATCATATGAAATACAAGAAACTCGAAGGTGACTTTATTGCACATAACACAACCATGTTTTTAGTTGATGGGAAGCAGCAAATAAGAGGTCTTTATGATATGGCGAATCAAAACAATGCAGTTAAAGTAGATGATATTCTACTTGCAATGGAAGAGCTAGTTGTGGATGAATAATGGTGATTGATGTAAATGTTTTCTTAGCCTTTGGAGCTGGATGTTTGTCCTTTCTCTCACCCTGCTGTCTACCTTTATATCCTGTATTTTTGTCATATATGACAGGATTATCTGCACGGGAAATAACCGAGGGTGCAGATGGGAAAAAACGTATTGTTATATTTCACACGCTATCTTTCTTATTGGGCTTTTCCATTATTTTTATTGTGTTAGGAATTTCAACCTCTTGGCTAAGTAACATATTTATTCAGTACCAGGATTTAATTAGACAAATAGGGGCAGTTTTCATCCTGTTTTTTGGCTTTGTAACGATCGGACTCTTGAAGCCAAGGGTTCTATTAAGAGAAAAAAGAATTAAGCTAAAATGGAGTCCTTCAAGTTATGTGGGGTCAGTATTAATTGGGGTTGGATTTGCAGCTGGATGGACGCCGTGTGTGGGGCCGATTCTTGCCTCGGTTATTGCTCTTGGACTTTATACAGGGGAAGGATTTCTTTACGTGATGTCCTATATGCTTGGATTTGCCATCCCTTTTTTTGTGATGGCCTTTTTTCTAGAAAAAACAAATTCCTTAAGAAAATATAGTCAAAAGCTTATGAAAATGTCAGGGCTTATGATGATCATTATGGGGCTCCTCTTATTTTTTGATCTTCTTACAAAGCTTACTAGCTTCCTGACTGAATATATTTATAGAGGTTTTACAGGTTTTTAAAAGGCAATAGACTCAGTAGCTGGCATCTTAATGTGTGTGAGCCACTGAGTCCTTTTAAATACTATAAATTCTTATAGATCAATACATTTAATTGATTCCATAGGGATGATTCTTTTTTTGGACTCATTTCTTTCTTTTGGTAATTTATAATGTTCCCATTCTTTATGAGGTTTTTCATGCTCATGCTTTAGACACACTTCAATAAAGTCACTTCCAACAAAATCAAGTTTCGCTCTTATTTTTTCGATATTTTCTCCGGAAAATATTTCGATTGTTATATCGCAATCAATTAGCTTGCGTAATCGAAAAGAAAATTCATTGCTTAGAGTTCTTTTACATGAGAATTCACGATCACAACAGTCATTCCTATCATGAAATAATTCGTCATGACATGAACAGTGGCTAGATGACAAATGACGATTAAACTTCTTAAACTCCATAAATTCTATAAATTCATCATAGTACATTTAACGAATTGCCTCCTTATATTCATTTTTATGTTCATACTTAAAATATGTAAGAAAATAACATAATGATTAGTGCACTTGTCTCATCTATTAAAAATAGGTGTGGGAACGAAACATAAGTTAGTGTTCATTATGCATACCTCTAGAAGTGAAAATTAGGCAACTTACTCCATAGAAACTAGTTATTCGTCCATACAGAAAGGGCACTAGTTTAATATCCTATATTATCTCGTGGTAGAGAAATAATTGGCAAAGAGGGAGAAAAATGGAAGAAAAAAATAAAAAATGTATACATGATGTATTAATGACAATTCCTCCAAATTATCCTGTTAATACGATCTATCTAAATGGTTTTCCAGTAAAGGTTTGGGCATTTTCTAATATGGATTGTGAAAAGTGTGTAGCTTATTTTGTGAATGAAGAAGGTCAGGTTGTTATTTTCGATATAGCGAAAATAGATGGTATTTCCTTTGGGGAACTAGAAGATGATGACTTTGATGATTGTTAGTTTATATAGGCTCACATAACCTTACCTGCCATTTACTAGCCTATTTTTCAGTTTTTATAAGCCTTTTTTTCTATTAGTTTTGACACTTGTCTATACAGAAATCTATTTCCATTCATAGTTTATATTATCTCTCAAGCTTTGAGAAATTTAACTTGAAAGGAAGGATTAGTATGAGTGGAAAAAAAGGTAGTAAAGGCAAAAGTCAGCAGCCTAGTCCTTGGGATCAATTATTACAGCCCGAGGATCATAAGCCTAAAAGCTGTATCGAGGATATTCTTAAAAAACTTCCTCCTAGTTATCCAGTTGGAGCGATCTTTTTAAATGGTTTACAAGTACCTGTTACCGCTATTACAAATGTATGTGATTGCTGTGCTTACTTTATCGGTGAAGACGGTCAAGTCGTTGTTGTAGATGCAGGCAAAGTTGAGGGTTTATCATTTGGAGAAGCTGAAACTGAAGAAGAGGAAAAAGCTAGTAAATGCTAGTAATTAAAGGTGCGCTAATAAATACGCACCTTTTTTGTACTGTCAGAAGTATAAGTTTTGTGGATGATAGTTTAAGAAAAGCTAAGGCATTCGCCATTAGGGATTGGCGATTAGCCAAGCTTTTCTAATGTTTATTAGTCTATTATGCTATTGTGGATGCCCTTTTTATTTATCTATTATATTAGTCTATACAATAATGAATCTTCCTCATATAGTATATTAACTCTGAAAATCAGAGAATTAAATTTGAAAGGGGAAATTTGTAATGTCAGATTACAAAAAAACTTGTATTGAGGATATTCTTAAAAAACTACCTCCAGGGTATCCAATGGGAGGACTTTTCTTAAACGGTTTATTAGTACCTGTTACAAACATTTCAAATGTGTGTGACTGTTGTGCTTATTTTGTCGGTGAAGACGGTCAAGTTGTTGTTGTTGACACTAATAAAGTTGACGGACTATCATTTGGAGAAGTAGAAGCTGAAGAAGAAGAAGAAGAATAACAATTGTGGGAGCGATATAGTAAGTATCGCTCCCTTTTTACTGTCAATTATAATCATTCGGTTTTGTTTCTAATGTTTCTTTCCCCCAGTTCACTCCATCTATCTTATTACAATCGAATGTTTTAACCTGCAGCTCATCTGTAAAATGAGCAATACTACCTTCAGAACTTATATTTAAGAATCGAGTCACATCCACATTCTTTCCGTTAATTAAAATAGAATCAATTGGGAAATTCGAGGGTAACCCTTTAAATAATTCCACAAATGGACCTTTGTAGTTAGTATTAGAAAGTTCACGTTTTAGATCAATGTTTACTTTCACTTGATCATTCAATTTTTGTATCAATTCGCCATATTTTTTATCATCTTCATTAGTTGAAGTAGGGAGTTCGTACTGTGTTTGCTGGTCTGTAGAGGAGTTAAACATAGCAAAATTCATAGCAACTGTTTTTGCGATGTGACGTTTTAGAGCTTTTATTCTCTTCTTCATGTTATTGTGAAGCTCATTGTACATATCTTCATACTTTTTCACTTGATAAAGTAGTTCTTCTTTTTGAAAAAAGAGTTCTTCATATAAGTCTTTATGAACATGATCATGATTTAGTAAATGTTCATCTAACTTTGAAATAGTGGTTTCATGTTCATTTAGTTGCTGATACAGGTGATTATGTTGCTCATCTACATCCATCAGTTTAACGTGAAGAAGTTGGTATAGGGCTTCTTGTTGAGACAAGCGGTCTGAGAAGTTAATCATTTTTTGTTCATGATCATGTATAGAAGAAGTAACATCTTCGTTTATTTTAATTTGAGCAAGAAACTGGTCGTTAAGCTTGTTATATTGTTGTTCCACATCATTGTTCATTTCATCTTGACTAGCCAACTTCTGATTCAGTTCATCATGAACTTTTTTATGTTCGTCTAATTGATTAGAGAGCTCATGATAGTGAGTATCTATTTGTTTTTGCTGAGTTGAAAGTAAACGATTAAGGTTTTCCTGTTCTTGAAGAAGGCTTTCGTTATCCTTGCCTTGTCGTAAGACTTGATCCTTAAGAAGATCTGTTTCATGATTAAATTCAGATAATTGCTTAGAGTATGTTGATTGTAATTCATCTATTTTTGAGACATCTTCTTTTATTTTTCCCAGTTCCAGCTTTTGATTGGTTAGTTGGTTCGTATGATTTGTTTGAGTAGAAGAAAGACTGGAAACATTATGAGAAATAGATTGTATATCTTGACTATGAGTTTTTTGTTTATCAACTAATTCTGCATGAAGGGTAGCTTGTTCCTTCACTTGTTGGGTGATCCAGTCTGTGAAGTTCGTCTGCTTTGCGACATGCTGACAAAAATCACTCATTAACCTTTTGTTTTTCAATGATAGGTCGTTAAACTCACAAAATAATTCCTCTTGTGCTTTTTCTAATGCACCGTTTTTTTCTTTTTGTTTCTCAATATGCTTAAGTACTTTATTTGAATAATATAAACGTTGATTTACATTCATTTGATCTAACTGAGGTTTTACAAAAACTTGGGGAAAAACATTTTTTTTGATATAAGCGCTAGTAGACAATCTCATCCCTCCCTATATCTACTTTTGACAATAATATATGGGTGTTTTGCTCATAAGGTGCATATTATACAGAATTTAAGCTTGAAAATTTGGCTTTAGAGACTGAGAGGGGTTACAACTCTAAATGAAAAAATTCGTTTGAGTGATATTACTATATATGTAATGACATTAACTTATCTGCAATATTGAAGGTAATTCAATTGCTCCATGATATTTTGGAACTCCGTTAACGAAACAATCGGTCGGACGAAGAGTGTGTTAAAGACACTTTAGCTGTTACACGGTTGAAAAGAATTTGACAACTCCCTGAATTAAAAGGTTCTAATTTAATATTCTTCTTAAAAAGTGCCTATTAGATCTTAAAAAACTCATATTAACTTTACTTGTTTAGGAAAACAAACTATACATATAACAATTTAAGTTCATAGTATAAAAGGAGAATATATGATATGGAGAGGTTAATATGAGCGAAGATTACAGTAATATGGAACAGGAGATCTTAGGAAAAGTAGAAAAAATGATTGAGAATTCTGTTGAAAAACATATAAAAGAACTTTCAAATACAATTTCTACTCAACTAACAAATGAAAACGGGAATGCCAGTATCAAACAGAGTGGTAACGGTATCGTTTATGTGGATAATACGGGAATTGCTTATGCTTTCATCCTTTTTTATCACCACTTTATGAAGTCGAATCATCATGAAGAAGATATAAGCACATTATTCGAAAAACTAGAAAAACTAATTGATGGCAATAGATCAGCGTTTCAAGAATATATGGCAAATCTTAAAAAAAATTAGGTATTTAATAGAATTATGGTGAAACTAAACTTCGAATTTATGATGCGCGAATTTCCCACTTTATAGTTGTTTCGATCAGCTGTATAAAATTGGGGAAATCGTGTATTTTTTTTGAGAAATGTTAAATCAAATATTTTTTGTGTTAAAAAAAGGAAAATGTGTATTTTACTTGATTTATATTAACCATACAAAATCCTATTATTTTCATACTTTATATTAAGTAAAGAGAAAAGGGGGGAAAGATGTATGGGTTATAGTAATGATCAATTAGCTATCCTTTTTGCTGAATTAAAAGCAGAGCTTAAAGCCGTTCAGAAATTGAAAGCGGAACTAGAAGCTAAGTTATCAGCAAGAGCAGAAGCTGACGTAGAAACAGAGGCTGAGCAAGAATCTGATAACAGAGTTAAAGTTGACATTAAAGTAAGAAACGGTAACTCTTCAATTGAAGATTAGTAGTAAATTAACCTAGTAAGTTAGTCTATTATATTATACGAAAGTGAGGAATATTAAATGGGATATAGTAATGATCAAATTGCTGCACTTTTTGCTGAGTTGGAGGCTGAGCTAAAAGCAATTCAAAAGGTTAGAGTTGAGCTAGAAGCTGAATTAGAAGCAAAAGCAGAAGCTAAAGTGGAAACAGAAGCTGAGCAAGAGTCTGATAACAGAATTAAAGTTGATATCGACGTAAGAAATGGTAACGCTACTATTGAAGATTAATAGTTAATAGTTGAACTATGGGAGAACAAACCATTTGAGGTTTGTTCTCTCTGTATTTCTTTCGTTATATCTTTCATTTATTTTCAAAAGTTGTTGTACATATAATATAGCACGTTTAACTATTTTTTAGTTGAGTACGAATTTTTGATAGTTCTTCCTCAAGTTCAAGTAACTTACTCTCAAGCTTTTCGGTTGAGTGTCCTGTTGCTTCTAATTTCTCAATATCTCCCTGCACTCGTATATATTCCATTTTCAGTTCATCGATTATTTGTTGAATGTCTTGTGAACTCATGAAAAATCCCATCCTTTCTATTACAGTATAGCTAAATTCTATAAATGATACAAAAAGATACTTCTATCCTATTTATTAATTGGTAAAGGGCTTCTTTAAAGGTAAAAATCCTACAGATGTAATCGGATACAGATAAGTGGTATAATAAAATTAGTATTATATGTGAAAGTGGGATGTTGCTGATGAGTGGTTTAATGGGTGGACTAAATCGTGTGTTTGAATGGATTATGCGTTTGTCCGTTATTAATATACTTTGGATTTTGTTTAATCTACCAATTTGTTATTTACTTTTCTCTATACTTTTTGCTACAGATCAATCGTCTATGTTCTTGTTTTTATTAACTATTGCAGTGTTGGCACCTTTTATCTTTTTCCCTGCAACAACGGCAATGTTTGGTGTAGTTCGTAAATGGGTGATGGGTGATCTTGATGTACCATTACTAAAATCGTATTGGAAATATTATAAAGACAACTATCTGAGAAGCTTAACAGGAGGAATAATCTTAACCTTTATCTGGGTAGTATGGGGAGCGGATTTTTTCTTTTTTGCTAAGATGAATATTATTATAAGTTCGTTTTTTTTAGTAGGCTTTTTATTTTTGTTTTTAATGACAGTGTTTTTCTTCTCAAACACTGTGCATTCCGAGTTAAAGCTATTTACAAGTATTAAGAATTCATTCTTTCTCACCATGGTTTATCCATTAATTAATTTAATGGTTTTAGTATCTAGCGCAATTATTCTTTATATGAGCATTGGAGTTTTTACATTCCTTATCCCATTTTTCATGGGAACACTTATCGCGTATGTATCATTTGCTGCTTATTTTCATAAGCTTGAGAAAATACATGATAAGACTTCAGAAGCTCAAAAATAAACCAAAAGAAAGAGATCGTCACATGGACGATCTCTTTCTTTTGGTAGTCGTAGCGATTCAACGATGCATCCACCTATCAGGAAGCGTTTTCATAAATAACGCCTTTGAATTGAATTTTAAATTTTGCATAATTCTCTTGTTTTAATTGGTTTTTAACTTCTTTTAATTTTGCAACTGCCTCCGTCATACCTGATGCAGGAATTTTATATTCTCTTTTATCTTCTCCTAGGTCAATTAAAAAAACAAACTGTTTCATTTCTGTATTCTCCTTTGATGTTAATACTATTTATTTACAAGTATGTGAAATCGGTTTCAATTATATGTTTAATTTGTTGTATACGCTTTCATTTTAAACGGTTTGAAAGGAAATGTCAACCTAATGAACCCTTTCTTTTGATCTACAAAAAAATTCTTCTTAATTTGTTCACATTTAAACCAAGAAGAATGAAATAAGTATTGTGTTCATTATTTTATGTATATAGCGAAGGCGATAATAATAGCGATACCTAGAAGAATATAAATCCATGATAAACGAGAAATATTCGATTTTGTATTCTCATCATAATCTTTATCACCTTTGCCTCCAATTAAAATCGTTCCTATTAAAGAGATAGCCCCAATAATAATCACTAGAAAGATGGCTATTTTCACTTTTTGTCCTCCTCGCCTCAATACGCTTCTTTTTCTATCATACTATAAATTTTATTAAGACATGCTCTTTTTAACTTTTATATTGGCAAAGCCCTATTTTTATAAATATTAACTAAGGTCATCTAGTCATACCTTTCTTTGACATAAAGAAATGAGTGAATTTCACTTAGCTTGTTTAACTTATCTAAAACTGTGGAAGTGTATAAATATAGCGGGTAGTTTATATACAGCTTTGTAAACGGTTTATTATTGGTTGTATGTTTTACACAACGAGGTAATGAAATCTTTGTATTTGTGCTACATTGTGAAAATCCGCTGTTAAATCGTAAAATATTTGTAAAGAAACAAACTCTTACTTGCTTCTTAATGGAGGTGTTTATAGTGTCAGTTATTACAAGAGATCTATTTTTATATTTATCAAACAACAAAACGTTAAATCGTGCCGCTCAAAATTGGGGTACTAATATTGCCTCTGGAAAGATTGTTGGTGGAATGGATTTTCCAAGCTCCATTAAATTTATTAAAGAATTAAATAATGAAGGATTATCGGTTACAGTTGATCACTTAGGTGAGTTTGTTAGAAGTGAAACGGTAGCAAGAGAGCGTACAGAAGAATGTATTCAAACAATTGAAACCATTGTTGCTCAGCAGTTAGATTCTCATGTTTCATTAAAACTCACTTCACTAGGATTAGATATTTCTAAAGATCTAGTTTATGAGAATATGATGAAAATCATGGAATCCGCTGAAAAGAATAAAGTGATGGTAACAATTGATATGGAAGATGAACAACGTTGTCAAGATACACTATCAATCTTCAAAGATCTAAAAAAGGATTATCACTATATAAGTACTGTTATACAAGCATACTTGTACCGAACAGAGAAAGACTTAGATGATCTAAACAGTTATCAACCCTTTTTACGTCTTGTAAAGGGTGCATATAAAGAATCTCCAAAAGTAGCATTTCCTGAAAAAAAGGATGTTGATAATAATTACAAAAAAATCATCAAAAAACATCTATTAAATAGAAATTATGCAGGAATTGCTACTCATGATGATGCAATTATTGAGTACACAAAGAGGTTAGTAGATGAATACAACATTCCTAAACATACTTTTGAGTTTCAAATGCTTTATGGAATGCGTTCTACAACACAAAGAGAGCTAGTTAAAGAAGGCTATAAAATGCGTGTGTATGTACCATATGGACGTGACTGGTATGGATATTTTATGAGACGACTTGCTGAGCGTCCAGCCAATATTGCCTTTGCCCTTAAAGGAATGACCAAAAAATAAACTTTAAAAATAAAGGAGACGATGAACGATGACAACACCATACAAACACGAGCCATTTACTGATTTTTCAATTGAGGAAAACCGAGTAGCTTTTGAAAAAGCCTTGGAAAATGTGCAAGAAATTATGGGAAAAGAGTACCCTCTTGTTATCAATGGAGAAAGAATAACAACTGAAGCAAAAATTGTCTCATACAACCCAGCAAATAAAGAAGAAGTTGTTGGTAAAGTATCAAAGGCTACTCAAGAGCATGCAGAAATGGCAATTCAAGCGGCTGATGAAGCGTTCAAAGAGTGGAGATACTGGAATCCGGAAGAAAGAGCGAATATTTTATTCCGTGCAGCTGCCATTATTCGTCGTAAAAAGCATGACTTTTCTGCATTGTTAGTAAAAGAAGCTGGGAAACCTTGGAATGAAGCGGATGCTGATACAGCTGAAGCAATAGACTTCTTAGAATATTATGGTCGACAAATGATTGAACTAGCAAAAGGAAAGCCTGTTAACAGTCGTGAAGGTGAAAGTAATAAATATATTTATACCCCAACAGGCGTAACTGTTGTCATTCCACCTTGGAACTTCCTATTTGCAATTATGGCTGGTACAACAGTTGCACCGATTGTAACTGGAAATACAGTTGTATTAAAACCTGCAAGTGCAACACCTGTTATTGCCGCACAATTTGTTGAGGTACTTGAAGAAGCTGGATTACCAAAAGGGGTTGTGAACTTTGTTCCTGGTAGTGGAGCTGAAGTAGGTGACTATTTAGTTGACCATCCAAAAACAAGCATTATTACATTTACTGGCTCTCGTGAAGTAGGAACGCGTATTTTTGAACGCGCTGCAAAAGTTCAACCAGGTCAAATGCACTTAAAACGAGTGATTGCTGAAATGGGTGGTAAGGACACAGTTGTTGTAGATAATGATTGTGATATAGAATTAGCTGCTCAATCCATTTTCGCCTCAGCATTTGGTTTTGCAGGACAAAAATGTTCAGCAGGCTCTCGTGCAGTGGTTCATGAGGATGTATATGATGAAGTCCTGCAGCGTGTTATTGAAATTACGGAAAGTAAGGTAACTGGTAACCCAGAAAAAGCCGATACTTACATGGGTCCGGTTATTGATCAAGGGTCATATGATAAAATCATGGACTATATCTCCATTGGTAAAGAAGAAGGTCGCTTAGTCAGTGGTGGAAAAGGTGATGATTCAAAAGGGTACTTTATTGAACCAACCATTTTCGCGGATCTTGATCCTAATGCAAGAATTATGCAAGAAGAAATTTTTGGACCGGTTGTAGCATTTTCTAAAGCAAAAAACTTCGACGAAGCGCTTGAAATTGCTAATAATACAGAATACGGTTTAACAGGTGCCGTAATTACAAGAAACAGAAAACATATTGAACGTGCAAAACATGAATTCCATGTTGGAAATCTTTACTTTAATCGTAATTGCACGGGAGCTATTGTTGGTTATCACCCATTTGGAGGCTTCAAAATGTCTGGAACGGACTCAAAAGCTGGTGGACCTGATTACTTGGCTCTTCATATGCAGGCAAAAACGATTAGTGAGATGTTATAATAAAGAGGGAGAAAGCAGTGATAGTTTCTGCTTTCTTTTTTCTATTCTCAATATAAAAGTCTCACCTTTTAACAAAGATTGAATACATTCTTGGATTCTCAAATCCTAATTTTTGAGCCAGGTTTATCGAGCCTACATTATGTATATCACAATCCCAACGTGGTACTTTATCGTGCTCTAGGCAATGCTTAATAAAAGCAGCTGAAACATGTGAGGCTAAGCCCATTCCACTAAAGTTTGAAGAAGTAGCCACATCAATTTCCGCATAGTTCTCAGATGCAAAAATTGAAATACACTCACTTACAATTTTATTTTTATATGTAATGGAATATCCAAATCCATGCTGAAGAAACCGCGTTACTGATCCCCAGTATTGTTTTATATAGGCTTCATTGAACTCATGACTTTTGATAATCGTGCTCTCATTAAATCTTCTTAACTCAAACCCAGCTGTTAGATCTTTTAATACCAGTGATGAATATCTATGTTTGTTAAAAAAGTAAGAATACCGCTTGTATTGCTTAAACTCATTGGTTGCTTTATTTAGTAATAACTCATCCCATTCTTTGGAAGTAGAAAACAAGGTAAATCGTTCATTCTTTTGTTTTTTATTTTCATAAATAGGAAGAATTGTATGGTTAAGAAACGCAATATTTGGCTCTCCAGACACAACAAATATGCCTGAACTCGTACTAATTAATGTAGAATTGTTTTGTTCTATGATCTCACCAGGGATGAACACGTCTAAAACAGAATGAGCAAAAACAGGGAGAACTTCACTTCTATTAACGCGTAAAAATGACATCATACACCTCCTGTAATAAAGTAAGAGAATTTTTCATTTCGTGAAACTTTCCTCTACTTCGTTCGTATTACTTAATGAACATAACTAGTTACGTTTCATTATACAGATTGTAAATGGAAATGGTCATCTCCCACGTGGGATCATAGAAATTTACATTATTAAAACATACGGAGGGAAGACATATGTCAGGTTTTTTTGGTGTAATTGTTATTTTCATTCCATTGTTAATTATTGCAGCAATAGCTGGAGTAGGTTATTTCTTTTGGGTGAAAATTCGTTATCGAACTGCTAGGTCAAATCAAGCACTTATTATTACTGGTCCAAAACTAGGTGATCCTGAGAAAGAAACGAATATATTTGCTGATCAAGAAGGACGTTCTATGAAAATTATTAGAGGTGGCGGTTACAGACTAAGACGTTTTCAAACGGCTACACCTGTTAACCTTACTTCGTTTCAGTTAAAGCTATCTACACCAAGAGTATACACAAATGGAGGCGTACCGATTGTAGCAGATGCTGTTGCCATGGTAAAGGTGGCAGATACGTTAAATGGAATTGCCAATTATGCTGAACAGTTTTTAGGAAAAGAACAGGAAGAAATTGAAGCAGAAATTATTGAGGTTCTTGGAAGTAATTTACGTGCGATTCTTTCAAAAATGACGGTTGAGGATATTAACAGTGATCGTGAAAAATTTAATCATGACGTTTCAGAGGTTGCTCAAAAGCAATTAGATTTAATGGGCTTTAAAATTACTTCACTAGGGTTAACGGATTTACGTGATGCTGATGAGGAAAACGGATATCTAGAAAACCTAGGAAGACCTCGTATTGCTGAGGTTCGAAAATTGGCAGAAATCGCCGAGGCTAATAGTGAGCGTGAAACACGAATTCATAGAGCACAGACAGATCAAGAGGCTAAAGAGGAAGAATACAAGCGGCAGATCGCAATTGCTGAATCAAAGAAGGAAAAAGATATTAAAGATGCTGCCTTCAAAGAGGAAACTGAACGTGCAAGAGCTAAATCTGAGCAATCTTATGAATTAGAAAGAGCAAAGCTTGCAAAAGAGGTTAAGGAAGAAGAATTAACGCTTAAATTTTTAGAGCGGGAACGTGCCGTTAAGCTTGAGGAAGAAGAAAGTAAGGTACGTAAAACAAAAGCTGATGCCGAATACTATGAAACAACCCGTAAAGCAGAAGCAGAGGCACGAAAATCTGAAATTGATGGAGAAGCAAAAGCAAGAATTCGTCGTGAAGAAGGATCTGCTGAAGCGGACGTCATTCGTGAGCGTGGTAAGGCAGAAGCCGAGGCTCGTAAGCTGTTAGCTGAGGCAATGGAAAAACATGGTGATGTTATTATCACTGAAAAATTAATTGAAATGTTACCAGTATTTGCAGAGAAAATTGCACAGCCACTAACGAATATTGATTCTGTTAAGATTATTGATTCCGGTAACGGTCAAGGTGTTTCTTCATTTGGCAAAAGCATTACAAAAACAATGGTAGATATCCAAGAACCATTAAAAGAAATGACAGGTATTGATATGGGAGAATTGTTAAAATCATATGCAACTCGAACAAATCGTACGGATAATCATATCACCTTTCAAGAAGCAAAACGAGATAACAGAAGTGATACGGTTACAGTAGTTGAAGAAGATGAGGAATAATGAAAAAGCGGACAATTGAATGTCCGCTTTTTTATTTACAAAAAAACCTTGCCACATTTCCTACAAAGAATCTATACAAGTCTTTATTGACAAAGTATCATAATGGTAAGAAACAATGAGTAGGAGTTTTCATATGGATGAGCTATTAGAGCGTGTGTTATCTTTATCTGATTTACACGAAATTGTGGACGGTATTAGCAATGGTTTAAAAAAGCCTGTTATTCTTGAGAGTGATCATTTTTTCTTACTTGCTTATAATTCCTATTATGTGGATCATTTTGATTCAGCAAATCAGCAAACGATTTTTGCAAAAAAATGTCCATTAACTATTTTTGAAAGATTTGTCGAGACAGGAATTATTGACAAATTAAAAACAAATGAGCATCCTTTTAGAATTCACGAGATGAAGGAAATAGGTTTAAATCAACGAGTTGTTGTAAGTGCCAAATACAAAGGAACAATCATGGGATACATTTGGATACAAGAAATAGAGGATCCATTAACTGATGAACAGTTAACCTTCCTATACGATGCTTCCTTTCATGTTGGTAAGATGATTTATAAGAAAAATAAATTGAAACAACAAAAAGCTGAAAAAATTGAACATTTTTTCCGTCAGGTGATTAATGGTGACTTTGTTCATGAGAAGGAACTTAGATGGGAAGCCACACAGCTAGATATTGTTTTGCCGTCCATCTTTAGTGTTATGGTTGTGAATGCGATTCATGCTGATGAGGAGCTTGTAGAAGAATTAAAAGAAACCATTCGATCATATTTAAATTTAAAAGATAATACAAGCCATGTGTTAGTAGATCGGACAAATATAGTGATTATCGTTGGTTGCTATTCCCTAAAATACTCACCAGTAGAAGCTGCTTTAAATATTATCGAAAACCTGTTATCAAACTTTGATGAGAAGCGATATTCGGACATTTTTATTGGAATCGGTAATGAATATCAACCTATTACATTGCTTCAAACGAGTTACAAAGAAGCGCTGGAAGTTGTTTCAATTGCTGAAAAACTTGGAACACAGGAGAATGTTCCATATGAACATGATAAAATTGGTATTTTTCGCTATCTTGATGTGATAAACGAAAAAAATAAGAGTAATAGCTATTCAAATAAAAATCTGAAGATTCTTCAACAAAAGGATAAAGAAAGTCAAACAGAGCTAGTCAAAACTCTTGAGTACTATCTAGTGAATAACTGCAAATTGAAGCCAACTGCAGAACAAATGTTTATTCATCCAAATACGTTAAATTACCGAATGAAACAAATTGCTGAGTTAACAACGATTGATTTTTCAGATTTCAATCAAAAGTGTCAGCTATATCTTGATTTGATGTTAAATAAAAAGATACAAGTATGAAACTGTTCCTAAATTTTGGGGCAGTTTTTTTTTTGATTCGTAAACAATATTGCTTTTGACTAATATGTTGAAACGAACTCCTTGTTTTAAAAAAGATATCAGCGGTTTTGCCAAAAATGCATTTAATTGATTCACCTCTTGTCGGAATTTAGTCTGACAGAAAAGATACCAAATAAACTGACATGACTATCTGAATAATGTGAAAATAATGATACTACATATGAAAAAGGAGTGATCTAATGCAAAGACAAAAGGTATTAATTAACGGAGAAAGACTTAAAAATGAACTAGAAACTTTCGCTAATTTCGGTCGTACAGAAAATAATGGGGTCACTAGATTATCATTATCATCGGAGGATATTTTGGTTAGAGATTATTTTTGTAAATGTTGTGAAGATCTTGGAATGAAGATAAAGGTAGACGATATGGGATCGATTTATGCAACACTAGAAGGTAAAAAAAAGAGGCCCCCGATTGTCATTGGATCACATTTGGATACAGTTAAAAATGGTGGTAAATTTGATGGTGTTTTAGGTGTTGTAGCGGGATTAGAGATTGTGAGAACACTTGTGGAAAATAAGATAAAGCCTGAAACATCTATAACCATTGTTAATTTTACTAATGAGGAAGGAGCAAGGTTTGAACCGTCAATGATGGCTTCAGGTGTCCTATCAGGAAAATTTAATAAATCGGATATGATTAAAAGTACAGATCAAAATGGAGAGACCTTTTCCGAGGCACTGCAAAAAAGTGGATATAATGGGGCGATAGAAAATCGATTAACAGAAGCATCTTGTTTTTTAGAGTTACATATTGAACAAGGACCGATATTAGAAAGTGAAAATCTTACTATAGGAATCGTTGATTGTGTGTTAGGGATGGTATGTTATGAAATTGAAGTAACTGGAGAATCTGACCACGCTGGGACAACCCCGATGAGTATGAGAAAGGATGCACTTTTTGAAGCAAATCATCTTATCTCAACAATACGCCAAAAGGTAGGAACCTTAGATGATGAACTAGTTTATACATTAGGAAGGTTGAGTGTGTTACCGAATGTACACACAGTCATTCCAAATAAAGTGGTTTTTTCTTTTGAAGCAAGACATAAAGATTTCATGATCATCCAAAAAGTTGAAGAAATTATCCGTTCACTCCCCAATTCAGCTTTAGAAGGTTGTGAAGTAAAGATAAGAAAATTATGGGATCGTAATACAGTTTGGTTTAATCCAGACCTATGCGAACTGTTGGAGCAATCAACAGACACATTAGGGTACTCCTACAAAAGAATGGTAAGTGGTGCTGGACATGATGCACAATTTTTAGCAAGCTATGTTCCTTCCGCAATGGTATTTGTCCCAAGCGTAAATGGAAAGAGTCATTGTGAGGTGGAGGAGTCAAGCTGGGAAGATTGTGAAAAGGGAGTAAATGTCTTATTAGAGACAGCACTCACGATGATGTCTGAGGGGTAAGTGAAAAAATTAAGAACTAAACCGTTCAACCTTATGAACGGTTTAGTTTTGTTTGGTTACTCTGGATAAGTTCTTCTCAAAAAGTTGATTGATTGAGAAATTAACTCCTCTAAAAATTTTGTATCAATATCTGCCAGTTTATTAATATAAACACATGCTTTTCCACAAGTATGCTTACCGAATTTTTCCAGTAACTTCTCTCGTTCGGTATCACCTGTTGCAAAATACAAGCTTATTTTGGCTTTTCGAGGAGAAAAGCCAACAAGGGGTGCATCACCTTCATGACCGGTGGGGTATTTATAATGATACTTTCCAAACCCAATAATGCTTGGTCCCCACATTTTTGCCTGATAGCCTGATACATCCGTAAAAATATCTAATAATTTGTAGGCGTCTTCGCGTTTTTTGGGACTTTCAACGCTTTCAATATATTCAATGACACTTTTATCATTTTCTTTTGTTTTTTGTTCGTACAAAGCAGTTCCTCCTAAAACAAATTAGAAATACAGCTTAGTCAACAAGGCCAAGTGATTTTAAACCGTTGTATATACCTGAGTTTGTTACCTTCGTTGTTTTATATTTTGCATATTGAAAAAGATCAGGATGTCCATTCCCCATAGCAAATCCTTCACCAACAACCTCTAGCATTTCCTTGTCGTTCATTCCATCACCGAAAGCAATGGCAGCTTCTCTTGGAAGAGAGAGTAGCTCTAGGATATGCTGAACTGCAATTCCTTTATTTACGTTGTCACGAATAACATCATAGCAATGACGTAACCCATCAACATTAACCTGTGATAAATGAATCGAAGGATCTTCTTTTTCATATAATGCTGGTTCATTTTCACTTAAATTAATAAGAGTGATTCCTAAAATTTTATCAATTACATCAAGTGAATAGGAATTATTTTTATGTAGGTGAAAAGCTGAAATAAATTCTTTAACGATTGGACTTTCTAAGTCTGAGAAAATATTCTCCTCATGAGTGTACAAAACAAGCTCATGTCCATTGTTTTTGGCAATTTCAACATATTTCTCAACAGTTGAACTTGACATTGGAGCTCGAAAAATATCCTCACCCTTATGAATGGCATACGCTCCGTTGTAGCCAATAAATGATTCAATATTTAATTCCTTTGCAATATGTGATATTTCATGTAAAGGGCGACCTGTCGCAAGGAATACTTCAATTCCTTTTTTCTTTACTTCAGCTATAGCTTTTTTTGAAGAATCCTCTATTGTGTCATCAGGTCTTAGCAGTGTACCATCAATGTCGAGAAACAAAATTTTATAATTAGTCATTTTTCATCTCCATCTCAGTTTTTTTAAAATGTACTTCTTTTAATGAGTTTAAGTGAGTATTTAATCCAGTTTCTTCAAGTAATTATTTTATCATAGAAAAAACGGGTGGATAAAAATTTAACTATTATTTTATGTAGTTTTTACCTTTTAAAAAAATATTTTAAAAAAAGAGTATATATATGTTTATTTTTTTTTCAGTGGGTAATAATAATAACCGAAATTGTCATCAAACATGTTTTGATTGATTTAGGAGGAAATTTTTAATGGCACAAGGAAAAGTAAAATGGTTTAACTCAGAAAAAGGTTTTGGATTTATTGAAGTTGAAGGTGGAGATGACGTATTTGTTCACTTCTCTTCAATTCAAGGAGAAGGTTATAAGAGCTTAGATGAAGGACAAGAAGTTACTTTTGACATTGAGCAAGGTAACAGAGGTCCTCAAGCTGCTAACGTTCAAAAAATATAAAACCAACTAAACCATCCAACAGGCCCTATTTTAGGGTCTGTTTTTATTTTAGACCTTTTTTCGTTGTAAGCTCCTATTTTGATTCGGTACTTTTTTAAACAGCCTTTGAATAGGTTTGTACTAATCGTCAATTTATCGACATTCATAGAAATGGGGGCATTAGTAATGAAGATGGTTGATCAATTAAAAGAATTTATTGTAAATCAAGATGTAATCCCAAAGTCAATTAAGATTCATCCTGACGCGCTTTTGGAGCTCGAATCAGAAAAGTTTGTTTATATCATTAATAAACATGAAAAAAAACCTGTGAAACGCTTTATGGGGATAGAGCTTATTACGTCAGCTGATGTAAAAGGTTTTGACGTAGTAGAAGAAGGAGTTAATCAAGAGCGGTGGATTGTGAAAAAAGAGGTTAAAAAGATAAGAGAAAAATATGTCCGAGAAAAGGATAATGAAATATCTAAGGATATTAGTTTATTATTCGCGTACATGGGTTACTTAGAAAGAGAATTAGAAGATAAAATGAATTACTTGAACTACTTAAAAGAAAAGGAAGCGATTCGTGCTTCAGAAAATGTTGAATAATTTCACGACTTTATGGAAAGACACTAGTACGCTGGTGTTTTTTCTTTTGGAAAATTGAAACCCTTACATTTCTGGAGAAGATGTTTTATAATAGAAAAATTGATAACTAAACTTCTAAGATATGTAAGTATGAAAATGTTTATATTTTATCTCATACTTGCAAATAAAACAAAAGGATTTTTTTATGATAAAACAAAACTCCCTTGTACCATTAAGAACATTTATGTTTTTCGTTAGCGCTATCGGATCAATGGTTGTTAGCTTTCTTCCAATTTACTTTCAGCATAAAGGATTTTCTAGCTCTCAAATTGGCTGGTTTTTGGCAATTGGTCCATTTGTCGGCTTGATTGCTCAGCCGCTATGGGGATATGCTAGTGACAAGTATAAGACAGTGAAAAAAGTTTTATTTGCTTGTTTAATAGGATTTTCGGTAAGTGTAATTTGGCTGTTTCAGATTGATTCATTTTTATGGATTATTATAGCGGGATCTCTCTTTTTCTTTTTTTTCTCACCACTTAATCCACTGGCTGATAATCTTGCAAAAAGACAATCTCAAATTCACTCCGTCACATTTGGATCAATTAGGATGTGGGGATCTATTGGCTTTGCGCTCGTTTCATTATTTAGTGGCTTTTTACTATCGAAGTTTGGGATTGGATTTTTAGCGATTCCCATTACTGTTCTCGCGATTTCTACTTGCTTACTTTCATTGACGTTAACTGATGCAAAAGCTGGTAGCAAAAAAGTGAACTATAAAGACATTGGTATGTTTTTTAAAGATCCAACCTTAACGGCATTTTTTATCTTGATTTCGTTAGTTTTGCTTACACACCGAACTAGTGATTCGTTTATTAGTTTATATTTGTTTGAAATAGGTGGGAACGAAATGTTAGTTGGGTGGATATGGTTTATTGGTGTATCAAGTGAAGCACTTCTGTTTTTCTTAAGTGCCAAATGGTTTCGTTCTTCTAGCCCAATTAAATATATTATAATCGCCTCAGTTCTTTATTGTATTCGCTGGATATTAACAGCGCTTTCGCAGGATCCAGCGATGCTCTTAAGTATTCAAGTTTTACATGGAATTTGTTTTGCTATCGTTTTTTTAGGTGCTCTGGAGTATTTGTATAAAGTCGTTCCTGAGGAGTTACAAGCAACAGGCCACATGGTATTTGTAGGTATTTCCTTTGGAATAACAGGAATCATCGGATCTTCAGTTGGAGGAATTATTTTTGAAAACTTCGGGGGATCGACGCTGTATTTCTTACTAGCAGGTTCATCGTTTTTAGGTTTGATTGGTTTTCTTATATTTTATAAAAAGGAGAGAAAAGCCGAACTCAAGCAAATTGAAATGGGAAGTGTTAGTTAAAAGATGGCCGCTGTGTATATCGACTACATAGTGGCCTTTTCAAGTTTAAAGTTAGAAAAATTAGCCATACAATCTCCTGCTATTCATATATATAAGTGAAGGGGGTTGTACAGTGAGATCTACAAGACCATTCATTTTAAAACTTGTTTATATACCTATTCTAATAATCCTCCTCATGTTCTTCTTAATTGGCTTTCTGATTTCGATGAATGTTACTGTGGATTCAAGAAGTATCCAGAGAACGATCGGTGAACTAAACACAGAACTGTTATTTGTACATTTTCTCCAGTTTGAAAATCATTATTTCTATCCAGAATCTGAAAACCCCTTATTAACAGCATCTAATTTATCTACCTTAGCCATTCAGCTTGCAACAAGTGTAAAACCAACTGACGCAAGGACCTTTCTAGGAAATGAATTACCTGGTCTTAGATTATATGATACAGAGATAGCAGTTGCAGGTGAAGGAACGAATCTTAGCAACATACCATATGAATCTCCCCCACCAACCGAAATTTTACTTCAGGAAAGAAAAGTTGTGGAGGAAGAATTAAAGGGAAGAACAACAGAAGATAACAATGAACAAATAACGAATCCAGAAGAAAAAACAGTGTTTATCTATCAGAGCCATAGCTGGGAGTCTTTTTTACCATTATTGGAGGGGGCTGAACAGCCAAGTGAGGCAATTAGTTCGGATGAGCGTGTAAATGTAATTGGCCTTGGAAATCGTTTAACTGAAAATCTAATGAAAAAGGGAATTGGTGTACAGCACGATAAAACAAATATGACTCAAGAGCTACAACAAAAAGGTTGGAAGTCAACGAAGGCCTATACCGTTTCTGGAACAATTGTAGATCAAGCAGCGACGGCAACAAATAGTGAATATGTATATTACATTGATATTCATCGTGATTCTGCAAGAAAAAACATTACGACAAAAACGATTAATGGAGAGACTTACGCGCGACTCTATTTTGTTGTGGGAAAAGAAAATGAAAACTATTTAGAAAATCTTGATTTTGCCAAGACTTTACATCAAAAACTCGAGAAAAAATATCCAGGAATTAGTCGAGGTGTATTCTTAAAATCAAAAAGTGAGGGTAATGGTGTTTATAATCAAGATGTTTCTAATAAAGCAATGTTGATTGAAATAGGTGGAGTAGATAATAATCTTGATGAGCTTGAAAGAACAGTTGATGTTTTTGCTGATATTCTTTCTGAATATCATTGGGAAAATGAGGCAAAAGAAGTGGATGGACAGTGATATTTTTGGAAGGTGGAGTAAAAGCATGTCTTCTTCGAGAGACATGGAAATGGAGAAGATTATTACTATTATACACAAGGTGAGTTTTTAGAAATGGGCAATGGCCCATTTAGGGGATAAAGGAAGAAGGCTTGATTTTTTGGTCCGATTTGCTTTTTATTGAGACAGGGTTTACGTCTTATGGTAGAATTTTGTCCTGATATCGGAGGAACTGAGACAGGGTTTTATTCTAAAGAGTAGTTTCTGTCCCGATACCCTAAGTATCGAGACAGAACTCAACAATTAAGACTGTTTCCTGTCCTGATTCCCTGTGCACAAACAACGATAACCTTAGTAATCTCGCTTGCATCAATTCAATTTCACTTTGGACATACGATGTATCATGCGCTAATATACTGAGGCCTCAAAATATCAATAATATTTCACTTTGCTATTAGATTTAGGGTTTTTCCAATGCTTTCTCATAATTAAACAAATCATCCCGATAATGGTAACAAATAATATACTAATGTAAAAACCTGGTCGTATTGACTTTTCAAACAAGGTTCCGCTGATTGCGGCGAGGAGAAGTATTAAGCCAATATATCCTAAAATTTTATTCCAAGCTTTTAGCTTCAGAAGTTTAAATGAAGAACAAATAATAAAGATCCAGTTGTATAGCAGCAAAATTCCTGCTGCTGTTGTAATATATTCGTATATTTTTCCTGGTAACAATAAAGCAGTAACAATTGAGGAAATAAGCCCAACTGTTGCAAGAATTAATGAAGGTAAAGGTAAGCTTTTAAACTTTAATTTCTTTGAGAACACAGCTGGTGCATCTCCATCATCAGCAAGGGTAACAAGGAGGTTTGTTACTCCATATAAAGCGGCTGTCATTGTTGAAAAACCAGCAATAATAATGGCGCCATTAAAAACATGTGGGAAAAATGGCAAATGAAAGTCAGATAAAGCAGTGACAAATGGGCTTTCTTTGTCACTAAATTTATCAAATGCAACTAGTGAAACAGCGAGTCCTAACGATAATACATATACGGTAGTTAAGCTAATTAACATGAAAGATCCAGCTTTTGGTGCATCCTTTTTATCCTTTAATTGCATTGCTTTTAATCCAATAACTTCGATTCCGCCATATGCATAGAAGGCATAAATGAGTGAAGCATAAAAACCTTTAAAACCATCTGGAAAAAGTTCCTTAGGTGCGACAGGCACACCTGTTGGTTTTGCGTTTCCACCACCTATCCATCCAAAGAGTGCGGCTAAGGCAAGAATGATGAACATAACAATAGCAGCAAACTTCACAACAGCAAAAATGTCTTCCATTTTATCAAACCCACTCGTTCCAGAAATCACAACAAGGATGGAAAGTACAGCATACCCTGCTGAGAAAATCCATAAAGGAACATTAGGAAACCAAAATTGTGACAAAATGGCTAGTGCTGTTAATTGACTTCCCATTACAAGAATATTTGAACTCCAATAATTCCATCCACAACCAAATGCAGCCCACTTACCAAATGCTTTTCCAGCATAATAGCAAAATGAGCCTTCCTGTGGGTCTTTAGCAGTCATTTTTGCTAAAACATTATAAACAATAAAAGTTCCAAGGGCAGCTAATAAAAACGAGAAAACAATGGAAGGACCAGCAATTTCAACCCCAATTCCAGATCCTAGAAAATAACCTGTCCCAATCGTACATCCAATTCCTATTAGTGATAACTGCCACCATGTCAAGTTGCCTTGTGATGTGTTTTTTTCAGACTTTGCCATACAATACCCTCCTAAAACTCCCTAATCAATAGGGTTTCAAAGAACTGAGTTATTATGTAAAGTTTCGGTTGCTTTCCGAAATAGAAAGCTAATCTTCATTTAAAAACCCCTTACAATAGTAACGTATTGTCAAAACTTC
>NZ_NUMC01000008.1:0-56342 GCF_002577655.1 Bacillus sp. AFS040349
GTTAATCGAAATTAACGTTGACACGCTTGGTTTTGTTTAGTTTTCAAAGATCATTTGTTTATCAAGCAACTTTCATATTATAACAAACTTCAAAACTTAAAGTCAATAGTTTTTTTATTTGTTATTTTTAAGTTGTCTGCCTGTTTCGCAGCAACGTATTCTAATATACCATCGTAACTAAACATATGCAAGTACTTTTTTTGAAAAAAATTAAACCCCTGCATTTCTGCAGAGGTTCTTTATTAACGATGTCTCATTTGTGGAAATAGTAATACATCACGAATAGAAGGAGAATTCGTTAAGAGCATTACTAAACGATCAATTCCAATTCCTAGTCCACCTGTTGGAGGCATACCGTATTCTAAAGCTTCAATAAAGTCTTCATCCATCATATGAGCCTCGTCATTACCCTGCTCACGCTCTTTAAGTTGTGCTTCAAATCTTTCCTTCTGATCGATTGGATCATTTAACTCTGTGAAGGCATTTGCGTGTTCACGAGCAACGATAAACAATTCAAAACGATCAGTAAAACGAGAATCTTCATCGTTTTTCTTAGCTAATGGGGAAATCTCCACCGGATGACCGTAGATGAAAGTAGGTTGAATTAATTTCTCCTCTACTTTCTGTTCAAAGAATTCATTTACAATGTGACCATATTGCATATGTTCAGTAATCTCTACATTATGTTCTTTTGCAAGATTTCTAGCTTCTTCAATCGTCATTTCCTTCCAGAAGTCAGCACCTGTATGTTCTTTAATTGCATCTACCATATGGAGCCTTGTCCACTTCGGCTCAAGATTCACTTCATACTCTCCGTATTGTACAGTTGTTGTTCCTAACACTTCTTTCGCACAATGAGCAATGACATTCTCGGTTAATGTCATGATATCTTGATAATCAGCATAAGCTTCATAAAGTTCAATCATTGTAAATTCAGGGTTATGACGAGTTGAGACTCCTTCATTTCTGAATACACGACCGATCTCATAAACTTTTTCTAATCCACCTACGATTAGACGCTTAAGATGTAATTCTATAGCTATACGCATATATAAAGTCATGTCTAATGCGTTATGGTGTGTAATAAACGGACGAGCAGATGCCCCACCTGGAATAGAGTGCATAGTAGGCGTTTCAACTTCTAGATATCCTTGGTCATCTAAATACCGTCGCATCGCTTGAATAATTTTACTACGAGCAATAAATGTTTTCTTACTTTCAGGACTCATGATTAGATCTACATATCTTTGGCGGTAACGTTGTTCAATATCTTTTAATCCATGGAATTTATCAGGTAGTGGACGTAATGCTTTTGTCAGCAATTCGAACGATTTCACTTTTATCGATAGCTCGCCAACTTTAGTCTTAAATACTACACCTGTTACACCGATGATATCGCCAAGATCAGCAGTATTGAAAATCTCATATGCTTCATCACCTACTGCATCTTTACGAACGTAGATTTGAATTTGACCTAATAAGTCTTGGATATGAGCGAAACCTGCTTTCCCTTTACCTCGCTTCGTCATAATTCTTCCCGCTATCGTAACAGTAACTTCTTTTTCATCTAATTCTTCTTTTTCTATTCCTTCGTATGTAGCAATGATGTCTTCAGTTTGATGTGTTCTTTCAAAACGCTTGCCGAATGGATCTAACCCTTTTTCTCTTAAATTATGTAGTTTTTCACGTCTAACTTTGAGTTGATCACTCAATTCTTCTTGATTCATTTCTTCCTGACTCATACTAACACTCCTATCTTTACAAAATGAAAAGCAGAAAACTGCCAGGAATTCTGGCAGTAAAAACAGCAAAATAATAGATAAGCACTAATCTAAATATTAACCTGCTTGGCTAGCACTATCTTCTTTTACTTCCATCTCTAAAACAAATTCATCTAATAGATTAACAAACTCATCCCTAGTGTTCATTAAATTGATGTCATTACGTACTTTTGCATTACCTCTGATACCTTTAAGATACCAAGCAGCATGCTTTCTCATTTCACGAACAGCAACATTTTCATTTTTTAATGTTACTAGACGATCTAGATGAAGCTTGCAAACTTCCATCTTCTCACGCACACCAGGTTCATCCATCAATTCGCCATTTTCTAAAAATTTAACCGTACGATAAATCATCCATGGATTTCCTAGTGCTGCGCGACCGATCATAACACCGTCAACACCCGTTTCATCTAGCATGCGCTTTGCATCTTGAGGTGTTGTAACATCACCATTTCCTATTACAGGAATGTTAACAGATTCTTTTACTTCTTTAATGATATCCCAATTTGCTGTACCTTCATACATTTGTACTCTAGTACGACCATGAAGAGCTACTGCTTTTCCACCTGCACGCTCTATCGCTTGGGCATTTTGAACGGCATAAATATGATCATCATCCCAGCCCATGCGCATTTTAACTGTAACTGGCTTATCTACCACTTCTACAACTGCCGATACCATGTCATAAATTTTGTTTGGATCTAAAAGCCATTTTGCCCCTGCATCACATTTTGTGATTTTCGGAACTGGACATCCCATGTTTATATCAATAATATCAGCTGTTGTATTTTTATCAACAAATTTAGCCGCTTCAACAAGTGTATCCTTTTCACCACCGAATATTTGTAAGCTTAGTGGTTTTTCACGTTCATCAATATAAAGCATTCCCATTGTTCTTGCATTTTTTAAAAGGATAGCTTTATCACTTACCATTTCAGCACATACTAATCCAGCGCCAAACTCTTTAACTGTTAGTCTAAAAGCTGCATTACACACTCCTGCCATTGGGGCTAAAACGACTCTGTTCTTTAATTCAATATCGCCAATCTTAAACATTCTGCATACCTCCTTTTGCTAGTAGTTTAGTTTGGGGTTAATTCCTCTACTGTTACATTAAGGGATTTTGCTACATCCTCTATAAACTCTTTACTGGGTTCGCGATTTCCTCTTTCTATTTCGCCTAATACAGAAACAGAAACACCAAGATCCTTGGCAAAACTCTCTTGGGTATATCCTTTTAATTTTCTAAAAGCGCGAATACGTCTACCCCATTTTTCTGCTTCCATATTCGTACTCCTTCTTTATCTTGTAATTGATCTATGATAGTTGAAATTGGTTTATCTAAAGTAGGAATGCTTATGTCTTTGTTTAATTCATACAAAGGGATAAGAACAAATGCTCGTTCATGCATTCTAGGATGAGGAACAATTAATTGTTCTGCTTCAATATTTTCATGATTATACAACAAAATGTCAAGGTCTAAAGTTCGTGGTCCCCATCTTACTTCCCTTTTTCGGTCAAGGTGTTTTTCAATTTCTTGGAGAGAAAGAAGAAGCTGAGGTGCTGTTAAATCAGCGTTAACATGAATAACCATATTTAAAAATTGGTCTTGGTCTGTGAAGCCGACCGGATCTGTTTCATATATTGAGGAAATATTTACCACACTTATTGAAGGATGTTGATTGATTCTCTTGATGGCGTCGAGAAGATATTTTTCCCGATTTCCTATATTCGAACCAAGTGCTATATAGACATCATTTTTCATGCTCTTCCCCTTCTTATTTCAACAGCGACTCCCTTATAATGTCCAGGAATTGGAGGGTCTGGCTTAATCACTTTTACTGTACAAAAATGAATAAGCGGGAATTCTGTTAGTAGTTTCTTTGCAATCTGTTCTGCTACAGATTCTACTAGCTTATAAGGCTTGCCTTCAACTATATCCTTGCAGCATTTATATAAAGATGCATAGTTAACACTATACTCTAATTCATCAGTTTCTCCAGCCTTTTTTAAATCCAACTCAACAACTAGGTCTACTCTAAAACGTTGACCAAGCTTATTTTCCTCTTGAAATACACCATGGTATCCGTAAAACTCCATACTATCTACATATATTTTATCGATTGTTTATTCCTCCTTTACCTAACATAACATCCATCATTTTAGCCATTCTGGACATCTCTAACACATCATGTATTCTTATAATTTGGCATCCCTTTTGTATTCCTAAACAAACCGTTGCACCTGTTCCCTCCATACGTTCCGTTGGAGGAACATCAAGAATATGTCCTATAAATGTTTTTCTCGAAGTACCTAACAACACAGGATATCCTAGCTGGACAAAAGCATCGAGATTTCTCATAACCTCAAGGTTGTCATCCATTGTTTTTGCAAATCCGATCCCTGGATCAAGAATGATTTTCTCATCCTTTACTCCTGCTTCTTTGGCAATTGTCACAGATTCCATTAAGTCTACAATCATATCAGGTATTAGCTGTTCATAATCTTTATTTGTTCGATTATGCATTAAAATAATCGGTACATCGTATTCTGCTGCAACCTTTGCCATATTTGGATCAGCCTTCGCTCCCCAAACATCATTTATGATTGATGCTCCTGCTTCTATTGCTTGTTTAGCTACTTCTGCTTTATAAGTATCAATTGATATCGGAGCTTTAATAACATGGGAAAGATTTTTTATAACAGGAATAACACGATCTAACTCTTCTTCCTGTGTGACTGTACTAGCTCCAGGTCTAGTTGATTCTCCACCAATATCAATTATGTCTGCACCCTGTTTAAGCATTTCCTCCGCACGATCAATCGCAAGGTCTATGCTGCTAAATTTTCCTCCATCGGAAAATGAATCAGGTGTTATATTTAAGATCCCCATGATTAACGTTTTATCATGATAATTAAGAGTATAATCTCCACACTCTATAATCTGTTGCTTTGTTAAAATTTCCATTATCCTCAATCCTTTATAACTCATGTATACTTAATAGTTTGGTCTTATAGTGAAGATACAACTCAGTTAACTTCTTACTGTACTCCCCGTCATTCCCTTGGAAATATTGCTCATGTATTTTTTTAACTGGAACAATCTCTTGAGACGAATTTGTTAAAATCACCTCAGTAGAACCGAACAAATGTTCTTTATCGTAAAAACCTTCACATAATGGAATTTCTAATCTCTCCAAACACTTGGTGATAAACTGTCTTGTAATTCCATTCAAAATTCCAGTCTCTAGTGATGGTGTGTACACAATGCCTTCCTTCACCCAAAAGATATTAGAAACAATACCTTCTGCCACATACCCTTTTTCAGTAAGAAAGATACCTTCCAAATTTGGAGTTGCTTGAAGTTCCCGCTTTCCTAAAATATTGTTTAAGTAGTGATGGGATTTTAAACGTTCCTTTCCTTCAGGTGTGTTTCTTCTTAAGTTAAGAATAGCAGCTTCCTTTTCGATCATATTAACTTGTGGAGCTTTTCTAATAAAACACATGATTGTCGGCTTATGATAATCCTGAAGGAGTTTTCCAACCTCTCCAATACCAGCTGAGATGTTTAAACGCACTGTAACATCTTCATTTTGACAATTATTTATCTTTAAAAGCTCCTGAATCATCTCATACATTTCTTCATAATCAATTCTATATAAGATTCCTAATTCATCCACTGCCTGTTGTAGCCTTGCTAAATGATCATATAGCAAAAAAGGAAAACCCTTATAAATTCTAAATGTTTCAAAAACCCCTAAGCCATAAAGAAAGCCATGATCAAATGGAGAAATCGTGGCTTCTGAATCTTTTATAAACTGTGAATTACTGTATATATACACGCTTATTAGCTCTTTTCTAAAGGTTTATATTGAGTAATAAAATTTCTAAGTAGGTCTTTACCGAATGTAGTCATTATCGACTCAGGATGAAATTGCACCCCTTCAATGGGTAATGTTTTATGGCGGAGGGCCATAATTTCATTTTCATCCGTCCATGCCGTTACTTCTAAGCAGTCCGGTAACGTTTCATTTTTTACAATTAAAGAATGATAACGAGTGGCAGTAAATGGATTCTCCATTCCATTAAAGATCGTCTCACCGTTGTGATGCATCTCTGATGTTTTACCATGCATCAAACGCTCTGCACGTACTACATCTCCACCGAATACTTGAGCAATTGACTGATGACCAAGACATACTCCAAAGATAGGAATTTTCCCAGCGAAATATTCGATAGCTTCCATGCTAATACCTGCTTCATTAGGACTGCATGGTCCAGGGGAAATCATTAAAAATTGTGGATTTAACTCTTCAATTTCCGCGATTGTTATCTCGTCATTTCTCTTAACAATCAATTCTTCACCTAATTCACCTAAATACTGAACTAAATTAAATGTAAATGAATCATAATTATCAATCATTAAAATCACTATACTCACCTCAACCTAATATTTTCTCTTCTTTGCTCAACTCAATAGCTTGAACTAACGCTCTTGCCTTCTTTAAAGCTTCTTTATATTCATAATCCGGATTAGAATCAATAACAATCCCTGCCCCAGATTGAACATACCCAAATCCATCTTTTGTGATCATTGTACGAATGACAATATTTAATTCCATATTTTCATCAAAGCCGATCCAACCTATTGAACCTGTATAAATTCCTCTTCGGGTTGGTTCAAGCTCTTCAATAATTTCCATTGTTCTAACTTTAGGTGCCCCTGTAATTGTACCACCTGGGAAGGTCGCTTTGATAACATCTGCATAATTTGCTTCTTTTTTTAATCTCCCTTTCACATTTGAAACAATGTGCATCACATGTGAATATTTTTCAATGACCATAAATTCATTTACATGAACAGAGCCATACTCACAAACTCTCCCAAGGTCATTGCGCTCCAAATCAACAAGCATCACATGTTCGGCTCTTTCTTTTTCATTTTCAACCAACTCATTTGCAAGTTTAAAATCTTCTTGTTCATCTTTCCCTCTTGAACGAGTACCTGCAATTGGTCGTGTACTTACAACATCACCTTGTCTTTTAACAAGTAATTCCGGGGAGCCACTTATTATTTGAAATTCAGGAAAATGTAAATAAGCCATATATGGAGACGGATTGACTTTACGCAATGTCTCATAAATTTTAAATGGATTGTTTTCCAATGCAAAATGCTGTCTTACAGACAAATTAACTTGGAAAACATCTCCTTGACTAATATAGGTTTTAATTGCTTCAACAGCTTTTTTAAATCCCTTTTCAGAAAATGTTATTGGGTTAGATGATGGTCCATTTAATATTAACTCTGGTTGTTTAACGTTCTTTACTTCAGAGGTCCAACTATCCTTCATTTTCTGCAGTTTATTCTCAGCCTGCTGTTTTTCTTGTTCATGATAATAGTGAGTGATTAACCATAGCTTGGACGTCTGATGATCATAAACAGCTACATCATCAAAAAGAAGAAAATATATATCAGGTGTTTCTAAATCATCTACAGCTACAGCAGGTAATTTTTCAAAATGTCGCACACAATCATAGCTAATAAAACCAATGGCACCACCTTGAAAATCCGGGAGATTAGGATCTGATTCAGTATAGTACTGTTGGAACCAATCTTTAAAAAGATCAAGAGGCTTTCCCTCTTTTACAATGGTTCCTTGTTCATTTGTTATCATCAGCTGCTCATTTTTTCCCATTACCGAGGCTATAGGCTTAATACCCGCGATACTATATCTTCCACCACGACCACTTTCTAAGATGGCATGCTGTTCTTCATCTTGTGTAAGGTACTTATATTGATTAAAGAAATCTTGTTCATAATCAAAATGTATACTTAACGATGCCCGTCTGTGTTGCATGACTAATCTCTCCTTTAAAACTCTTATATCCATTTTACATAATTGTGTGAAAGAAAACATAGTATTTTAGCTTTTTCTTATAAAATTAGTATGCTGCTTACCTAGAGGAAATATAAAAACACAACAAGTATAGGAATCATTAAAATAAAAAGGAGCTGACAAAGTCAGCCCCTTCTAAAAGTTTAATTTATAAATCAAATTGATATAAAGGTGTACTTAAGTAACGCTCACCGTTACTTGGGATAACAGCTAATACTTTTTTACCTTTTCCTAATTCCTTAGCTACTTTTAAAGCTGCAAAAATTGCTGCACCTGAAGAGATACCGCCAAGAATACCTTCTTCTTTAGCTGCTCTTCTAGCTGTTTCAAATGCTTCCTCGTTTTTAACAGTGATGATTTCGTCATAAACATTTGTATTTAAGATATCTGGTACGAATCCAGCACCAATACCTTGGATTTTATGTGGACCTGGTTTTCCGCCTGAAAGAACCGGAGAATCTGTAGGCTCAACTGCATAAATTTTAATAGATGAATAGTTTTCTTTTAAAACAGAACCAGCACCTGTGATTGTCCCACCTGTACCAATACCTGCGATAAACGCATCTAGTTGATCGCCCATTTGTTCAACAATCTCTTTACCAGTAGTTAAACGGTGTACTTCAGGGTTTGCTTCATTTTTAAATTGTTGAGGCATAAAGTAACCATGCTCTTTTGCAAGCTCTTCAGCTTTACGGATTGCTCCTCCCATACCTTCAGCTCCAGGAGTTAGCACTAATTCTGCTCCATATGCACGTAGCAGGTTTCTACGCTCTAAGCTCATTGTATCAGGCATAACTAAAATCGCATTAATCCCCTTAGCTGCTGCTACCATCGCTAAACCGATTCCAGTGTTACCACTAGTAGGCTCAATGATTGTGTCGCCAGGTTTTAAATCACCCTTCTTTTCTGCAGCTTCGATCATAGCAAGTCCAATACGATCTTTAACACTACTTCCAGGGTTCATAAACTCTAGTTTTAGGTATACATCTGCACTATTATCATCAACAAGTCTGTTTAACTTTACAACCGGTGTTTCACCAATTAATTCATGTATAGAATTTGCTACACGTGCCATACTATTCCTCCTCTATCCCGAGTAAATTTATTGGATTTATAAGAGTAATATATCAATTTAATTCAAAATTGTCAAAACCTTTTATGCTATTTGTACTAATTTTTCCCTATTTCATTTTCATAAAACCAAGATACACCAATCTCTTGCCACAATGGCTCTGCAGTCACAGACCCTTCCATTTGCTCAAGTGCTATTTGTCTACGGATCTGGTCCTTTACCTCATCATACGAATACGTTTTACCAGCCAATTTTTCCTTCAGGAGCAGAACAGCATAACCCATATTCACCTTTATCGGGTGACTCCAGTCTCCTGCAGAAAGCTCAGGAGCAATCTCCAAGTATTCCTTCGAGACATAATCATTGTCTGTAGAGATAAAGCCGATATCTCCACCCTGATTTGCTGTAAATTCATCAATTGATACCTCGAGTGCTAAAGCTTCAAAGCTAGAACCGCCGGCAAGTTCTTTGATAATAGCTTTTGCTTCTTCTTCTGTTTTGACAACAATATGTGACAAGTGATAGATATCTTTTATATCATAGAGTTCTTTATTATTTTCATAAAATGAGCGAAGATCTTCTTCAGGAACCTCAACATCTTTTGTTAAAAGCTCCTCTAATAAAATACTATATCGGATTTGCTCTTCCCAATTCTGCTCTTCGGAAAACTGTTCTTCATCTAGAGATGTATACATTGATTTATAAAAAGTTAGTTCCCGTTCAATAACCTCATCAGATACCGATATATCATATCTTTGAGCAAGTTCCTCAACAACTTTTAAGTTCACTAATTCCCTTAGTGTGTCTTTGCCATAGCGTGTTTCTAGCTCAGCCATCCATTGTTCTCTAGTGATGGTTGATTCACCGATTGTTGCAATGACTTCATCTTCCTGTTCATCACCAATAACAGGAGTTATTCCATAAGGATTAATAAAATATGCAACCGTTAAACAATTTAGAATGACTAAGCCGAAAATAACACTCCATAAAGTTTTCCCGCTCAATCTCCCCAACTCCCGATAAAACTTATCGTTATTGACTTGCGGCTTTCTTTAATTCCTCTAAATCCTCTCTAGTAAGCAAATAGGTTTCATTACAAAAATGACACTGCGCTTCAGCTTGACCTTCATCATCAATCATTGACTGAATCTCATCTACTCCCAAACTAACAATCGCATTTTCAATTCGTTCTTTTGAACAATGGCAATGGAATGAAACAGATTGTTTTTCAAGAATCTTTACATTCCCTTTACCAAGCACCTCATCTAGGATCTCTTCAGGTGTTAAACCTCTTTGTATTAACTTAGAAATAGGCTCAATACTGCTCAGCCTATTTTCTATTTCAGTAATTGTTTCATCATCAGTTCCTGGGAGCAACTGAATAATAAATCCACCTGAGGCCAAAATTGTATTATCCGGATTAACTAAAACCCCTACTCCTACAGAGGATGGAACTTGTTCTGATGTTACAAGGTAATATGTAAAGTCTTCTCCCAATTCACCAGAGACAATTGGTACTTGTCCGGAAAAGTTATCCTTTAATCCAAGATCCTTTACAACCGTTAGCATCCCTTCTGTTCCAACAGCCCTTGCCACATCAAGCTTGCCCTGAGCATTTAAATCAAAATGAGTTTGAGGGTTTGTCACATATCCTCTCACTTCACCTTTTGAATTACTATCTACCAAGATAACGCCAATTGGCCCTTTTCCTTCAACTTTAATTGTCAGCTTTGCATTACCTTTTAACATGGACCCCATCATAACTCCTGCCGTCATGGCACGTCCTAGAGCAGCTGATGCTGTAGGCCATGTTTGATGTCTTCTTTGAGCTTCAGCAACGGTTTCTGTCGTTCTTGTTGCATATGCCCTCACTTGATTGTTATACCCCATGGCTTTTATTAAATAGTCGTTCATAGTTAACTCCCTTCATTTTGCACCACTAACCGGTACACTAGAAAAATTACTTATGCATTAACGTTACGTTCATAAATTAGTTGTAAACCTCTTAATGTTAGAAATGGATCAACAATATCGATACAATCGGATTCCTTAGCAATTAAAGAAGCAAGTCCCCCAGTCGCGATGACTTTGGGTACTTTCTTAGATTGTTCTTTCATCCGTTTAACAATACCTTCAACCTGACCAACATATCCATATAAAATACCTGCTTGCATAGCACTCACAGTATTTTTTCCAATGATATTGTCAGGTCGGGTAATTTCGATTCTCGGAAGCTTAGCTGCTCTTGAATAGAGCGCCTCTGTAGAAATATTTATTCCCGGGGCAATTGCACCACCCATATATTGCTTCTCTTCATTCACATAACAGTATGTAGTAGCTGTGCCAAAATCAACAATAATTAGCGGGCTTCCGTAATCCTGAATGCCTGCAACTGCATTAACGATTCTGTCTGCTCCAACCTCACGAGGATTTTCATATTTTATGTTTAAACCTGTTTTAATTCCAGGACCAACAACCAGCGGTTTTATGTCAAAATATTTACTACACATTCTCTCCAGCGCAAACATGATCGGTGGTACAACCGATGAAATAATAATACCTTCAATTTGCTTGAAGGATATATTCACATGTTCAAATAAGTTCTTTATCAACATACCAAACTCATCTTCTGTTTTGTTTCGACTCGTTTCTATTCTCCAATGATGCTTTAAAGCATCCTGTTCATATACACCCAAAACAGTATTTGTATTTCCTACATCCAATACAAGAATCAAAAGGATCACCACTTTATCTGTTCTATTTTATATTGACATTCCTGTTATATTTTATCATAAAGTTACTCTACTTCCATCTTTGAGACTACCGTGAATAGGTAAGAATAACAAAAATGTATAAAGGTTAGCAGATCACACTATTTGTTCATCTTTTTTGCACATAAAAAAGATCGACAACAGTATATGTCATCGATCTTTTTTCTATTATTTCTCAGAAGATTGCTCATCTTCTTTTTTACTGTTAATATTCACTTTTACATCATCTGAACTTTCACCATTTTCCTGGTTACTTGTTACCGGACGATCTGGAAGCTTGCCTTTTTCAACAAGACTTGAGATTTGAGCTGCATCAAGAGTTTCAACCTCTAATAATGTTTGAGCAATTAATTCAAGCTTCTCACGATTATCAGTAAGTATTTGTCGTGCACGCTCATAGCTTTCCTTGATGAAACGTTGAATTTCCATATCAATTTCATGTGCTATAGCATCACTATAGTTTTGCTCATTATGGATATCGCGTCCTAAGAACACTTGACCACCCTGAGATTGACCAAATTGCAATGGACCAAGTTTCTCACTCATTCCATATTCAGTAACCATTTTACGAGCAATGTTGGTCGCTCTTTGGAAGTCATTATGTGCTCCTGTACTTACTTCACCGAAGACAATTTCCTCAGCTACACGACCACCAAGTAAACCAGTGATTTTATCAAGTAATTCAGGTTTTGTCATAAAGTAACGATCTTCTTTAGGTAACATAACTGCATATCCACCTGCTTGACCACGAGGGACAATGGTTACTTTATGAACCATATCTGCTTCATCTAACACGACACCAATAATTGTATGTCCCGCTTCATGATAAGCAACAATATTACGTTCTTTCTTGGAAATAACACGAGTCTTTTTAGCAGGACCAGCAATTACTCGGTCTGTTGCTTCATCAAGATCTGTGTTGTCAATTTTCTTTTTATCCTGCCTTGCTGCAACAAGTGCCGCTTCATTTAACAGGTTCTCTAAATCCGCACCCGAGAATCCAGGCGTACGAGCAGCAATTGCTTTTAAATCGACTGACTCATCTAACGGTTTATTACGAGCATGAACTTTAAGTACTGCCTCACGACCATTTACATCTGGGCGGTCAACCGTAATTTGACGGTCAAAACGACCTGGACGTAATAACGCAGGATCAAGAATATCAGGTCTGTTTGTTGCAGCAATAATGATAATACCTTCATTAGCTCCAAAACCATCCATCTCAACAAGTAATTGGTTAAGGGTTTGTTCACGCTCATCGTGTCCTCCACCTAAACCAGCACCACGTTGACGACCAACCGCATCTATTTCATCAATAAAGATAATACATGGAGCATTTTTCTTCGCATTTTCAAATAAATCACGAACACGTGAAGCCCCGACACCGACAAACATCTCAACGAAATCAGAACCACTGATTGAGAAGAACGGTACTCCCGCTTCACCTGCAACTGCTCTTGCAAGCAATGTTTTACCGGTACCTGGAGGTCCTACTAATAGAACACCCTTAGGAATTCTTGCGCCTAGCTCGGCAAATTTACGAGGATCTTTTAGGAATTCAACAACCTCGACTAGTTCTTGCTTCTCTTCATCAGCACCCGCTACATCTTTAAACTTAACCTTTTTCTTTTCCTCACTGTAAAGCTTGGCTTTACTTTTACCGAAGTTCATAACACGGCTACCACCGCCCTGAGCTTGGTTAAGTAAGAAGAAGAATAAAATAAAGATAATAACGAATGGAATGATTGATGTGAAAAATGTAACCCATCCACTTGTTTCTTCAGCTGGCGCAACATCCAATTTGCTTACATTGTTTGCTTCAGCAGCTTTATCAACACGATCCAATCCTTGTTCGGTTGGTATGTACGTTAGAAAGGTTTCGTCTTCTGAATAACCTTTCATTTTACCTCTTACTTCAAATACACCTCGAACCGGCTGTACAGTCATTTCTGTTACATTTCCATTATTTAAGTCAGAAATGAATTCATTATACGTTATTTGCTCCGTTTTAGGATTAGCACCTGTAAAGAAGCTAACAACTCCAATGATGACTAAAAATATTAGTAAATAAAATATGGTATTACGGAAGATCCGATTCATTCCTTACCTCCTCCCACAGTAAACACGACTATTTTAAATAGTATCATAGAAAATCATGGTAATACAACAAATTAGAAATTGAGATTATTTTTGATAAATCTCAGGCTTTAACACTCCAATATATGGAAGATTCCGGTACTTTTCCACATAGTCTAATCCATACCCTACAACAAAGGCATCTGGTACTTCAAAGCCTACATAGTCTGCGTTAATATCAGCTTTTCTTCCAGTTGGTTTGTCAAGCAGTGTAACAATTTTGATTGATTTTGCCTTACGATAGCGGAATAGTTTAACAAGATAGCTTAGTGTTAAACCACTATCAATGATATCTTCAATGATCAGGATGTCTCTTCCCTCCACTGAAGTATCCAAGTCCTTGATAATTTTTACTTCTCCAGAAGAAACTGTTGATGTTCCATAACTCGAAACATCCATAAAGTCCATTTCCAAATATGTATCAATGTTCTTTAATAGGTCGCCCATAAAAGGCATTGCCCCTTTTAGAACACCTATTGCAAGTGGAAATGAGTCCTTATAATCCTCTGTTAGGATTGCTCCAAGCTCTTTTACCTTTTCTTGGATTTGCTCAGATGTTACTAAAATTTCTTCAATGTCTTGTCTCATTAATGTGTGCCCCCTAGAAGATTAGCTCCTGAATTGTAATACAATACATCCATCCCCTTCTATATTCTCAGCCTCATAACTAGACTTTTTTAGACCAGGAATCCAAAGGATGTTCCCTTTTCCATCTTCTACGATTGGCCATGAATGCCGGCTATGTAATGGGATTTTCTCATCAATAAATATATCTTTTACCTTTTTTGTACCGTTCATGCCTTTCAATTTCATTTTATCTCCCTGTTTTCGTGTTCGTACGATTAAAGGTTCATATAGATCCCGACTATTAAGTAGAAATATGTCGTTACCCTTTGCATGAACCCCAGTTTCACTAACAAAACTGCAGGATATGCTGCCATTCCCGTTTGGGATTGACAAAACAGAAGGGATAGTAAGATCTAAGCAATATTCTATTGCTTCTTTATGTTCAAAAGTAAACAAACACGTATGATATGACTTTATCACTTTTAAACCGTCTGGGTAATCCAGTGAACCTGAAGGGTGATTCTGCGAGAGCAGCGCCTGCAAACTCTCAATATGTATAGAAGAAAGGGAAGATGGAATATTTACATATAGATAGTTTAATATTAGTTTAATCCCTCTTCTTTGTAAAGGCAAAGGTAGGCTTAAGAACCTTTTGATATCCATTTCAACAGCCGATTTTTCTTTTCTTTTGATTACTTTATTCATGCTTTCCTCGGTTAATACCTGTAAATACGATTCATCCTCTAATAAGGTTTCACTAAAATAGCGAAATCTTTCATGAACAAGTGGATTTTCTTGTTTTAAAAAGGAAAGAACATGCTTCCTAAATCGATTTCTTGTGTAATCACTTTTCTCATTACTTGGATCAAATCTTGGCATTAACTCATTTTCTTTACAATAATCAAGAATTTCTTGCTTGGAATAGGCTAAAAGAGGTCTTATTAGAAACCCATTATGATAAGGTCGCTTCATTTTCATACCAGCTAATGCCTCACCCGTACTACCTCTTACCATTCTCATTAATATGGTTTCCACCTGGTCATCTCCATGATGACCAAGCGCTAGATAGTCGGCTTGATATTTATCTAAGACTTCTGTAAAAAATTGATAACGACATTCCCTTGCAGCAACTTGGGCACTTATTTTTCTTGTTTTAGCATAAGCAGAAACATTGATTTGTGTTACTTCACAGGTTATTTGATATTCCTTACAGAAGTTGATAACAAAATGCATCTCATCTTCAGATTGCTCTCCCCTAAACATATGATCAACATGTGCTGCCACAATATTAAGGTTCATTTTATCTCTAACTTGATAGAGTAAATGAAGCAATGCTAGTGAGTCAGGACCACCAGAAACACCTACTACAATTGTTGATCTATCTTCAAACAATTGCTGTTTTTGAATAATGGCCTCAAAATTTTTCACCATTTTCCCCTCTTTTAACGAATTGCTATGGTTTTAACCTATAATAATCCTACCACTTTTCTGGTAAGAAAAACAAAAAAGAAAGGCCTCGTTCACATATTCAACATATTTTTACTACAAATTAACATTTTTACATTAGAACATGGTAAACATAAAGTGAATAGACAACAAAAACACCTATTAAAATAACTAGTGTCTCAAGAACATGACTTCTTTTCTTCTGTTTCTTTTTATTCTGTTTCACTTGTGTTCTAGAATGTTGAGGTTGAGGCTGTGTTTTTTTCTTTGTTGATTGCCTTCCTTTTGGAGGGCTTTGTTGTTGCTTGGATACCCTTGTTTGATATGACTGTGAACGAGGTTTATCTTTACTAGCTTTATTAGATAATAACTGAATAAAGCCTGACTTCATTTCCTGCGCATTAGTGTATTTCCCTAATAATGCTTGTTGTAAAACATCTCTATGTTGATTTAAAAAAGGATGCTGATTGATTTTATCCATTAACTGGGCTTGTCCATCACGATCACTCATTTTCTTAAATCGTTTCGGATAGGCAGCATTAATAATAATCATTGCAACCGAGAACAAGTCATATGTTGGCTCTGCTTTACGGTTACCCATTCCCCAATAGCCTCTATCAAAAAACTCTGTGAACTCTTTAATAGATCGCCCTTGCTGGGTTGTGCCTCCAACATCAATACATCTTATTTTAGGTGGTGGACCTGACACAATTAAATTTTCAGGTTTTAAGTCTCCAAATACCCAACCTTCCTGATGAAGTTTTTCCAAATTGGTAAGTAACTGAAGTGTGAGTACAGTAGACCACTCTATTCCTCTTTGTTCAACAAATTCAAGAAAGTTTTTTCCTTGTACATATTCCATTACATAAAATGAAGTTAATTTTTGGGAATGATCTTTCCAATCATCTACATCAAGCAAAGAAGGCCCAAGTGAAGTACCTTGGACCTTAGAAAAATGTTTTAGCACATTTACCTCAGAAGTAATCGCCATGCTATTTTCACTAAGCTTAATTGCTACTTTACCTTGTCTACTATCACCTAAGTAAACACTGCCTGTTGCACCTTGTCCAAGCGCTTTTATAATGGTGTAACTCTCCCCATTCCATTTTCCAACAATCGTTGTTCCTGGTGAAAGATTACATGCCTGATTCATCGTAGTAATCTTCTTCGTTTCTTAATAAACTTTTTAGGGAGCGTTTTTTCTTAAAATGCTGAATGGCTTCTCTTATTGCTGGACCAGTCGGCGTAATACCACCTGTAGATAATTTCGGAAAAATAGATGATAAAGATTCTAATTTTGGTGTCCAATCAAGCACTTTTTCAACCTCATCCTTTTTCCCAGGAAATACCAGCACAGCATAACGATTATCACCTATTCTAGAATTTAGACTTATTGACAGATCTAATAATGCTTCCTTTACAGTTGGTAACTTCGGTTTCATACTAGCACTTGTATCAACTAAAATGAGAATTTCTAAACTAGCAGTCTCACCAAGTTCATCCACTACCTCCATAACTTCACCACGCTTTTCAGGTGGCAGCTCTTCCATTGAGGTACTCTTACCTAAAATTTGTTGAAGTTCTTTATTCACAACACCTTGAAGTGTTTGAGTCATTGCCTTTCTTGTTACATGTTGAACAGTTTGTGAAAGCTGATGTGCATAGACAATTTGATGTACTCCTCCACCAGACATCGCAATCCCTTCAACTTCTTGGAGTGATTCTTGGTCGATTACATTTTCCTCTAATACACCAATTACATTAACTGTGATTCCTTGTTCATTAGCTAATGCTGCCATTGCAATTGGATCTTCCCCATGATTTGAGCAACCATCAGTGATTAATAAAATTTGTTTTAAATGACCTTTCTCCATGTTTACCCTCCTAGAGAGATGATTTTCATTCTCCAAAATTTTTCCCTTTGCTTAACAGAAAAATAGACTATTACCATACTCGCCAGAAGGGGCTTATTTTATACTCTATTATTATCCTATTTTCTTTGAGGAAACAGGGATGCTTGCCCATTTAGGTGTATTATGCTCAATAGATGAAACAACAACTGTCATATCATCTTCTATTTTTCCTGATCTTGTTCTAATCACCTCTTCCATAATCAAATCAGCTATTTCCTGAGGATCCGTTGTTTTCATTTCACTAATTTTACGCTTCATCCATAGATCATAATTTTCAACATGTTTAGGACCTTCAAAAATTCCATCACTCATCATAATCAATAAATCTCCCGCTTTAAGCTTCTCGCCAACAACATCAACATCAAAATCCTCTATAATGCCCATAGGTAGATTACTAGCCTGGATTTTTATAATCTTTTCTCCACGTTTGATAAAGCTTGGTGTAGAACCAATTTTCAAGAATTTACTGCTACCATCCTGTAAATCGATAATTGCTAAATCTAACGTTGAGAAAATTTCATCTGTTGTTCTTAAACTTAAAATAGAGTTAATTGTTTTAATTGCCACTTTTTCTTCAATACCAGATTGTAATATTTTCTGAAGTAGCTTAATCGTTTCATTACTTTCAAAATGAGCTCTAACCCCATTTCCCATTCCATCACTTATTGCAACAGCAAACTTACCAACTCCAAGATCAATCATGGAATAACTATCTCCGGATACTAATCCGCCTCCCTTTGCTGCATGAGCAACACCCGTTTCAATTCGGTATCTTTTAGCTGATCCAAATGAAACATGACAATAACCATTAGGGTAGTTTGCACATTCCTCTTTTTTAACAATAATGGATTCCTCCAAAATATCAGACAACATTGGAGCTATAATTTTTTCACACTCTCCATGTCCATTACAGAAAGGAATACTCATCTCTATATCAACATTTCCTTGTTCCACGCTATAAATATCAACGTTTACAATTTCAATGCCAAAGTTTTGCAATGCATCTAAGATCTGTTCTTCCTGAACAAAATGATTTTCTCTTTCTCTTTTAATTTCCTTTGACAGATCACCCATAACATTCGATACACCTAATAACTGTTCAGCAACTAATCTGCGACTTTCCTGAACCTCTTTCTTCAGCTTTTGATTTGCCTGAAAATAGTTGATTTCCTGCTCAATTGCTTCTTCTACTCTACTTGCCTTAGAACAATGTCGATCAAACTCTTTCTTTAATTTCATATTATTCTGGTACGTATTTTGCTTATTTTCATGCATAATGTTTTGCATCAACTCATATGTTTTATCAAAGTTTTCCACCCAGCATTTTTCTTTTTTAAAGCAATGCTGACAGGTACTTTCTGTAATCCTACTTAAAAACAAATCTGTTTCTCGTTGTTCTGTATCTTCATATTCATCTTTATCATAAAACGTAGTAAAACTCTCTGATAAAGCATTAAAAACTTGAGAAAATTGTTCAACACGATGCGCTGTTACATCACGTATTTTTCTTACATATTGTTGTTGCTCATGCGCATGTTCATTTGTGCCAGGAATATGCTTAGCCAATCGACCAGTTACTACTTTTGGAGTAATTAAAAATAATAGAATCGCAATCATTGACTCAATTAATGTTGTCATTAAGTCAGCAGAACCTTGTCCGTATAAAGAAATAAGAATTGATCCAACCAAAAGTCCAATTGAGGTTCCTAGTTTATTACCTTCACGTAATAATCCACCTAACAATCCGGAAAAGGCGAGAAGACTCATATGATAAAGGTTTCCTACATTGGCCAAGCTTAAAATTAACCCCGTTACCACACCAACTGTACAACCAATGCTAGATCCCCCAATAAATGCAAACAAGAGAACAATATATCTCGAGAAAATGTGCTCAGCTTGCAGGTTTTGGAAAGAAACTCCTACCATTCCTGTCATCACCGAGGCTAAAAGTATCATAATGCAAATAATCTCTTCAATTTTTAGTGATTGCTTATACTTTCGTGCCGATATCAATGGGATACTCTGAAGAAAAATTAACGTTAATATAAATGATAAGCCTGACTCGACTCCTGCCATCATATAATCATATAAAGTTAGCGACGATTTAATTGCAAAAGAGTAGGCAATTCTTGTCAGAGCCACCGTACTAAAGATAACAAATGGTAATACCCTTAACTGATCCTTAAAAAAATAGGATGTTAAACGATTCAGAACAAGAAAACCAATGATAGATACTGTGATGACTAATGCAACCTCAAAAGAAACCGTTAAACCCCCGGCAATCAATGAAAGCCCTGCTAATGCTACTTTATCCCGCTTCATAAGAAAAATAGCGCCGAAGAATGGAAGAGCAAAAGGTAATACCTCCGACAAAATGATAGCTCGTCCCAATAAAAATCCGATCAAGGCATAAATGATTCCTTTATGTAAGAGGAAAAGCTGCAGCTTAGATGAAAATCGGTGAAAGATTCGATTGAACACTTGTTGGGTTTTGTCCATTCCCAAATCAGATATCGGCTCCATTAACCTTCTTTCTACTTTTTCCATTTTTCATTCCCCCACTTATTCATATTGGTGCTATTATATCGAAGGTCTATTCAGGAATTTGTCAAAAGAAGGTGAACTATTCCAAAAACCGTTCGACTGTTTTTGAAGTATGCGACAAATATCTAATTCTTCTAGAGTATTTTGCTTATGCTATTCGTCAAATTGTTGTGAATTGTGTTGTATAGGGTCAAGAATAGTCTAAAGAATGTTTTGATGAGTTTTTTAAGAAGTAGAGATACTGTTTTTGGGGTATTTTCTATTATTATTAGGATATTTCATTGTCCTAATGGAAGAGACATGCTACGTTCTTGTTCCTGTTAGTTTGTATTTATGGATATGAACGACCTTTTACTTTCTATTCTTGTTGGTTTTGTCGTTCATCGGCCTCATGAACGATATTCTGCTTCCCTCTCCCGGTGAGTTTGTCGTTCATCAGCCTTATGAACGACATTCTGCTTCTCATCCCTATCAATTTTGTCGTTCACCTTAATAAATATAACTTCCTTACGGTGATAATCTAAATTAGTTTTAAACACAAAAAAACTAGCTACATTTCTGCAACTAGTTTTTTAAAATATGACCCATACGGGATTCGAACCCGTGTTACCGCCGTGAAAGGGCGGTGTCTTAACCGCTTGACCAATGGGCCTCAAGTATCATGTTTTTATATGGTAGCGGCGGAGGGAATCGAACCCACGACCTCACGGGTATGAACCGTACGCTCTAGCCAGCTGAGCTACACCGCCATAGTTATCAAACGCTCCTTGGGGAAAACCGTGCTCGTCATGTCTCTTGTCAGACACATTCCTCGCAAGCCTACAAAGGAAGATGATTCAGGATGTTTACGGCTCGCTCTAGCCAGCTGAGCTACACCGCCATAGTTATCAAACGCTCCTTGGGGAAAACTGTGCTCGTCATGTCTCTTGTCAGACACATTCCTCGCAAGCCTACAAAGGAAGATGATTCAGGATGTTTACGGCCCGCTCTAGCCAGCTGAGCTACACCGCCATATTGGACCTCTATTAGGCACAAATAATATAATACAATTCAATTTCACATACGTCAATATCAAAAATAAATTTAGCATTCTTCTTCAATACATGAAAAAAGAGAAAACATCATCAATGTTTTCTCTCTTTTTAAAAATGTATATGAAAGCAGCAAGCTATCCTCTTCTAGCTCCACGACCACCACGTTTTGATTCTGTATTGCGTTTTAATGAAGCTAAACGATCTTCACTATCTTTTAAGAAACGATTCATTTTTTGTTCAAAATTTTCTTTATTATTACTGTTGTTGCGGAAATCATTTCCTCTTGATCTTGGGCGATCTGAATTTCTTGGACGTTCCTGACGTTGTGGACGCTCTGGGCGTTCTGGACGATCTGGACGATCGATTGCCTTTTTAATTGATAAGCCAATCTTTCCGTCATTTTCTACATTGATTACCTTAACTGTTACTTCATCTCCGACTTTTAAGTGATCGTTAATATCTTTCACATAATTATCGGCTACTTCACTGATGTGAACAAGTCCTGTTGAACCACCCGGTAACTCCACAAACGCTCCAAAATTCGTAATGCCCGTTACCTTTCCCTGTAACTTGCTGCCAACTTCAATCGACATAAAAATAATGCTCCTCCTTAAACAGATAAAAAATCATTCAAACCTTTATTATATTATACATAAATAAAAAAACTAGTGTCAACAAGGCTAATCTTTTATATTAAAGATGATCTCATTGTCGTCTGACAAGAAATAGTCTCTTCTTGCAATCTTAGCAATATACTCATCATCATTAAGCTTCACTATTTCTTCTCTTAATATTTTTTCTTCCTTTTGTAAACTTGTGAGTTCTTCTTCAAGCTTATTCTGTTGCTCAAGCTTTTCATCAATTGCAACTGATTGCTTATATAAGGTGGTTATAATGATGGAGGAAGTGATAATAGCTAATAGTCCTAACACGAATAATCGTCTGAATAAGCCTCTTTTTCGTCTGTTTGAAATTTGCTGTTGTCTCTCTTGCTCCATTGCATATTGTGATTGTAGCTCTGTAATTTTCTTCGATCTCTCGAGACTCATACTAGTCCTCCTTACTTCTTCCTAAATTGTTGCCACCAGGTTTTCATCTTATTAGTTGTATTCTTGACTTTTTTGAAATTTCCTGCCATTTTGGCAATATTTCTTATTAGGAAATTCCTTATCCCTCTAGGAACAAGTTTCCACAAAAGGATAAAAATCCATTTCAGAGGTGCTAATAAGATTTTAACCAATGAATATAGGAATTGAAAGACCCATTTTATAATACTCCAAAGAACATTTAAAGTTCCTAATAAAATGACGATAATTAGTTGAATGAGTCCCTTTATTGGTCTAACAATCATCGCTCGTCCAATATTAACTAAAATTCTATATAATCTTATGCTTGTCTGTATTATGCGCTCTAAAAGGCTTAAATATATTTTCTTGAAAAGACTCTGATAAGCTGCATATCCACAAAGGACAGCCAGGAATATATAAATCCTAAGTTCACCTTCATTTACAAGTAACAAAAGATAAAATAGGATAAGTCCTTGAACGACCCAAAACATAAAGTCATTTATGAAGACAACCCATCTGGCTCTTAATGGCCGCTTTAAAAAGCGACCATATGTATCGAGAGCTGCCCCAATCCAACTTCCCATTCCTGCCATTGCTATCATTGTATAAAACTGTGTTGATAAACTCATTTAAATAACTTGCTAAAGAGTCCTTTAGCTTTCTCCGCATGCTGCTCATCTAGATAAATCAGATCAAAGATTCTGCTTCCTTTAATGGAAACAATCCCTTTATCAACATCTAAATTTTTCATTTGAAGGTTTTGTCCGCGGATCGCTAGTGCACCCATGACTGTGTCTAATAAAAATTCCTCATTATCAAAGCTTTCTACCTGTTTTACACCTGTAATTTCTAATAATTTTCTTCCTCGCATGATTACATCATGCTCTTGAATTGTTCCTTTATGGACAGACGCATTATTTTCATAGTATTGACTCATATTCTACCTCCGAATTCTAATAAAGGATTTTCTTTTACATGTGTATGTCATTAGAATTCGGTTTAGAACAAGCCATATGAAATGCGAATGGTGTATAAATCTTAGCAACAACAAGACCACAAACCCGGTTAGGAATTAACCTTGATAGTTAACCTTTAAAATATGTTACATATCGAACGATTCTTGATTAATTTTCTCTTCCTTTACTACGCGATAAAGATTTGTCGCTTCTTCTTTTCTTGTCGTCTCTTTTAAATCTTCAATAACAACTGTAACTAGTTTTTGACCAAAACGAATAACAAGTTCATCCCCAATTTTAACATTGGAACTCGCTTTACCCGGAGTGCCATTAATGGCAATTCGACCTTGATCAGCGATTTCTTTTGCTAATGTTCTTCTTTTTATTAATCTTGAAACCTTGAGAAATTTATCCAGTCTCATTGTTCATCCCTCTTTTTATCTAAAGTCTTTGCCTCATTCCAGAGTTCGTCCATTTCTTCTAATGTCATCTTCTCTAGTTCCTTACCATTTTGCTTCGCTTGTTTCTCAATATAGTTAAAACGATCAGTAAACTTAACATTTGTAGAAGATAAGGCTTCTTCTGGCTCTATTTTATAGTGTCTTCCTACGTTAATAAAAGCAAATAATAGATCCCCAAATTCCTTCATAATAAGTTGCTGATCTCTTTTTAATGAGATTTCTTCTTCAAATTCCCTTATTTCCTCTTTAACTTTTTCCCAAGTGCCATCAATAGAATGCCAATCAAAGCCAACTTTTGCAGCCTTTTTCTGCAGATGATATGCCTTAGATAAAGCAGGTAATGATCCCGCTACGGAATCTAAAATCGATTGTGTTTCTGATAATCCTTTTTCGTTCTTTTTTATTTCATCCCAGTTTGCCAAAACCTCATCTGTACTATTTACTGCTGTTTCTCCAAATACATGAGGATGCCTTCTTACCATTTTTTCTGAAACCCCGGAAATAACGTCATCAATACTAAACATACCTTCATCTTCACCAATTTGAGCATGAAGAACAACCTGTAAAAGCACATCACCAAGCTCTTCGACCATATGGTCAATATCATCTTTATCAATTGCTTCAATTAACTCATAACACTCTTCAATTAAATACTTCTTTAAAGATTGATGTGTTTGCTCCTTATCCCAAGGACACCCATTTGGTCCTCTTAACTGGGCAATGATCTTTCTGAACGTTGGAAATTGGTGATAAACCATTTTTTCCTCTTTTATTGGTGGAACATATACACTGGTTAGATTATGAACATTCGTTTCCCGATCCAACTCGTATAGCTCCACTTCTTTCAGTTCTTGCTGACTGCTTCCCGCTGCAGTAACGATCATCACTTTATAATCATCAGGCAACTGTTCCATCAATGTTAGCTTTACTTCTGAAGCTATTAGTTGATCATATACTTGTGTAATAATAATATGACCTTGCAGTTGTAACTGTTCACTGCTTAAAGTCATTGCATCAACTAACTGAAATCCTTCAATCGGATCTATTTCCAGAGCTTGAAAGGTTGCATCAAGAAAGCTTTGTCCACCTTCAACCGTTACAATATACCCTTTTTCTCTACCTTCTGTTAGCAAAAGCTGTACCGTTTTTTCTGCAACAAGAGGATGCCCAGGTACTGCATAAACGATATCTGTATTCGCCGCCTTCTCCAAAAGAGTCTTAACAATATTGAGGTACACTCTGTCAAAGTCCTCATTTTCTTCATAAATAGAATCAAAAGACTCATAACGAATTGAGCTATCCAATTCATGAATAACAGGGTGCTCCTTTGTTCGCAAAAAAAGGTGCTCTGCTTTTGTTAGTAGCTGATATACACCAAATGGTAACTGATTAAGATCGCCAGCTCCTAGGCCGACTATTGTAATTTTTTTCGCCATTTATGTACCTCTCTATTTTATAATTTTATTTATAACCGGGATACTTTGCATTTCCTCTTTCGTAAAGACATTGCATTTAATAATTGCTATCCCATAAAAAAAGGCACCAATTACTACTCCTATTAAAGCAGTTATAGTTGAATAAGTCCGACTATGAATATTGATATAACTATTTATTTCTAGAGTTAGAAACAATACTCCAAGCATAACAATTAAGGATAGACCTATTTTATATAAGCTCTTATTCCCCCTAAAGGAATACCCCTTACTTATTAAATAAAACATCATAATAATTGATATAAACATATAAGCTATCAATGTAGATATTGCTGCTCCGGTAATTCCGAAATATTGTATTAATAGCTCATTACCAATAAATTTTATTCCAGCTCCAACAACAACAGCAATGGCTGGAACGAATGTATGTCCTAATCCTTGTAAGATTGCAAATAAAGTTAAGCATATGGATGTAAACAAAACGGAGCCGCTCAGAATCATTAAAACTTCAGTACCTGATGGATTTCTGAACAACATTGTATTAATAGACTTCATTAAGACAATTAATCCTCCAGAGGCACCTGCGCCTATAACAAAGCATAACTTTAATGAAAGCCTTAATTTTTCACGGATAAATCCTTCATCATTATTAGCCTTAGCATTGGCAATTGCCGGTACTAAAGATAAAGCAAACGAAGTAGCTACTACGGTTCCTAATTGTATTAAAGGCTGTCCTCTGTCATATACACCCTTTAATGTCTTCGCGGCTTCTTCCTCCATACCTCCATTTACTAAGAGAGAATACAAATTTAAAGCATCTATTAACTGAATGAGGATAAGCAATAAACTACTTATTCCAATTGTTAAGCTATATGTAAGTAATGTTTTTATGACTTTCCAGGTTGAAACAGGAGCAGTAAGGTTCCAACTAAATCGGTAACCCTTTTTCACCCAAATATAAATTAGTATTAATAACCCAGCTAAGCTGCCAATAATGGAAGAAAGGATAGCACCTTGACCTACAATATATAAATCAAAGCCTTCTCTAATTAAAAAGTATGAGCTTAATAAAATAAAGGTTACTCTAATGCCTTGTTCAACCACTTGAGAAGTAGCTGTTGGATTCATGTTTTGATCAGCTTGAAACTGTCCTCGTAACAATGAAACAAAAGGAACGATTAAAAACGAAACAGCAGCTAATTGAATCAATGGTTCTAAATGTATATCTCCCATAAAAATGGATAGAGGCGCTGATAATATGTATAAGAAAATGGATAAAGTCATGCCAAAGGCAATAAGGTACAAGAGAGTAATTGTCATTATTTTTGATCGGACCTTTATAGAATGACCATATCCATAATCACTCATTACCTTTGAGATCATTACCGGAAAACCGGAAGTTGCTAAAATAACACTCATACCATAAAAGGGATACACTTGTTGATAAATATAAAAACCAATATCCCCGACGATATTTTGATAAGGGACTCGGTAAGCCGCACTGAAGATTTTTGTAAGCAAGCCCGCTAAAGTCAAAATCATTGCACCTTGCATGGCTTTGTTCATATGGTTTTTCTGACTATTCATTCCGTCTCCTCTCCAAATCCTCTATCCGATTATAGCATATTTGAATAGCCTTCTTAATAAAGTAAAAGGGGTGGCATATTGCCACCCCTTTTCTAGCTTATTGTTCCATTTGGCGAGCTAAGAATCCTGCTGCTGTTTCTACAGCCTTATGCTCAACCTCACCAATTGATTGCTCTTTGGAAAGAATAATGACTGCTCCAATTGGATCACCATTGGCCACAATGGGTCCAATCGTATATGATTTAATATCTTCATTTAATCCTTCTACAACCTGAATTTCTCCAGCATCTGCTTTTAAAACAGAGTTTCTTTCCTCCATAACTTGCTCGATAACTTCACCGATGTTCTTATTAAGGTATTCCTTTTTTGAACCACCGGATACAGCAATGAATGTGTCTCTATCACAGATTAAAACCGGATGACCTAAACTATCATAAATAGCATCTGCATATTCCTTAGAAAAGTCGCTAAGTTCACTGATTGGTGAATATTTCTTTAAAATTACCTCACCATCACGATCCACAAATATTTCTAATGGATCTCCTTCACGAATTCGTAATGTCCTACGAATTTCCTTTGGAATTACTACGCGACCTAAATCATCAATGCGACGAACAATACCAGTTGCTTTCATCTTACGTTGCCTCACTTTCATCGGATGATAGGAAATTGACGATTGTTGATCCTGCCTGCATACAAAATAAATAATAATTAAAACCTCTTATTAAACAGGAGCTTTTTTCTATGTAACAATCATCGTTTGTTAAAAATAGTATCCTTCACCATTCGAGTAATATACATCCTTTACCGGATTTTTTAAGATAAAAGTGATAAGCAACTATTAATAATATCCTTTATGAACATTTATTAAACCTGTTTTATTGGAGAATTTCTTCTTTTTTCACTTGAGATAATCCATTTAAAAGTTCGGTCGTAATACCAAGCCATTTCTCAACAGCTAATCCTTTTGTATTAACTGTTAGCTTTAATTTACTGCCTTCCATTCCTAAACCAACAATTCGTTGATATTTATTACTTAAATCAAATAGTTTTTGACCATCAATTAAATTGCTGGCTTCTTCTTCTATGAGAATTGTGATGACTTCTTTATCTTGCTTAATTAACTCAACTCGTTCCTGAATAGCAAAGACCTTCAATTTTGCAATTTGGAAAAGATAATCAACCTCAACTGGATATTCTCCAAATCGATCAATCATTTCTTCTTGCAACTCTTCAAGCTCTTGTAATTCAGTAATTGATCTAAAGCGTTTATACATATCGATTTTTTGACGACCATCTGTAATATATGATTCAGGTAAATATGCATCAACTTGAAGATCAATTTCAACATCTATTGCTTTTTGTTTTGGTTTATCTGTTTGTCTTTCTTCAATAGCTTCTTTCAGCATTTGTGAATACAAATCAAAACCAACAGAATCAATGAAGCCATGCTGTTGAGCCCCTAAAAGATTCCCTGCTCCCCTGATAGAAAGGTCCCTCATTGCAATCTTAAAGCCTGAACCTAACTCGGTAAATTCTTTAATAGCTTGTAACCTTTTTTCAGCAACTTCTGTAAGCACCTTATCTTTTCGATACGTAAAATACGCATAAGCTACCCGGTTGGATCGACCTACTCGTCCTCTCAGCTGATAAAGCTGTGATAGTCCCATCTTATCTGCATCATTAACAATGAGCGTGTTAACGTTAGGAATATCAACACCTGTTTCAATAATAGTTGTGCTTACTAACACATCATATTCTCCCTCAAGGAAGCTTAACATAACAGATTCTAATTCATTTTCAGTCATTTTCCCGTGTGCATATGTGACTCTGGCATCAGGTACTAGCATAGAAATTTCCTCTGCTTTTCTTTCAATATCCTCTACCCGGTTATATAGAAAGAAAACTTGACCTCCACGAGACATTTCTCTTTCAATTGATTCTCGAACAAGTGCACCATTATATTCAACAACATATGTTTGAACCGGAAAACGATTTTCTGGTGGCGTTTCAATAACAGATAAATCCCTTACTCCTAGCATGGACATGTGTAAGGTTCTTGGAATTGGAGTTGCTGTTAACGTAAGCACATCCACATTCGCCTTTAATTGTTTTATCTTTTCCTTATGTGTAACACCGAAACGTTGCTCTTCATCAATAATTAACAATCCCAGGTCCTTATATTTTATATCTTTTGACAGAAGGCGATGTGTCCCAATGACCATATCAACAGTTCCATTACCTAATCCCTTTGTTGTTTCTGTAATCTCTTTTCTAGATCTAAAGCGACTTAAGAGACCAACATTAATAGGATAGTCCTGAAAACGCTCTCTAACGGTTTCATAGTGTTGTTGAGCTAAAATCGTCGTTGGAACTAGCAATGCAACTTGTTTACCATCTGTAATAGCTTTAAATGCTGCACGTATCGCAACCTCTGTTTTTCCATATCCAACATCTCCACATAAAAGGCGATCCATTGGACGAAGACGTTCCATATCCTTCTTAATTTCTTGAATGGAACGCATCTGATCTTCTGTTTCTTGATATGGAAAGGCTAATTCAAACTCTTTCTGCATTTCACCATCTGGTGAGAATGCATATCCTTCACTCGCTTCACGTTCAGCATATAATTTAATTAAATCATCTGCAATATCTTGGACCGAAGACTCAACCTTCTTCTTAACCCTGCGCCAGTCATTTCCTCCAAGCTTGTAAATCTTAGGCTCCTTGCCTTCAGAACCAACATATTTTTGCACTTGATCAATCTGTTCAACTGGTACATAGAGCTGGTCACTGCCCTGATATCTTATATTTAAATAATCTTTGTGAATCCCGTTTATTTCAAGTGTTTCAATACCAAGATATTTACCAATCCCATGATTAACATGGACAACATAATCGCCAACTTCTAGTTCTGAATAGCTTTTTATTCGCTCTGCATTCGAAAGCTTTTGCCTTCTAACCTGTTTTTTTACACGTTTCTTAAAAAGCTCTTCCTCCGTAATGACAGCAAGCTTTTGCATTGGTAGTTCAAATCCTGTTTGTAAATCTCCTTGAACAACTGAAATTTGACCAGCAATTAAGGGATCGTTTTGCCCCAATATCTTTGCCTGAATTTCATAGTCCTCTAATACATCCTCAAGCTTCTTTGTTCTTTCCTCATTTACGCCTAAAAACACAACAGAATATTGAGATTTTTGAAAGCGTTCAAGTTCATTCTTTAAAACATGCATCTGACCATGGAAATTTTGCATTTGTTTACAAGATATATTTAATATATTTTGTGGACTTGTATGTGGTACATGTCTTAAGAAAAGAGAAAGATAGATAGAGGGATGTTTACTTTTTGCCATAACATCCATATACGAATGTGAAACCTTTATTTCCTGTATAATTTTTCCTTCCTCAAGTAAACCGGTAAACCACTCTGCCTCTTCCCGTTCTAATTGATCATATGTTTCGTGAATTCTACTGATCTCATCCAAAATTACGATTGAATCAGTAGGAAAATAATCTAGTAAACTAGTAGGCTGCTCATATAGGAGAGAAGAATACTTAAATAGATCATGACTAAATTGGTTATTTCGTAATCGCTCCAAATCATATTGAATATGCTCAAGAAGCATTTCCTTCTGTTGCTCATTTTTTAGCTTTTTTAAATTCTTTGCTAAGCCGGCTTCAATACCTTCTATGCTTCGATTTCTTGCTTCTGCATCTATTAGTATTTCAACAGCAGGCCCAATCGTTATGGTTTTTAACATTTCTACTGATCTTTGATCATCTATATTGAAAGACCGAATAGAGTCAATTTCAGTATCAAATAGTTCGATTCGAACTGCATTTTCTTCTGTTAAAGGATAAATATCAATAATTCCACCACGAACACTAAATTCTCCAGGAGAGCTGACCATGTCTACTCTCTCATATCCTAATGAAATAAAATCTTGAATATAGTGGTCAAGGTCAATATCTTGTCCTAATGATAATTTGAATTGCTTTTGCTTCCATAGCTGTTTTGGAGGAATCAATCGCCTAACACCAGCTACTGGTACAACTACAATAGATTGTTTACCCTCTGACAGTCGGTTAAGAACTTCTATTCTTTGTGATTTTAATTCAGGGCTAGCAATAGCTACCTCTGATGCTATTAAATCATTAACTGGATATAGGTACACATCCTCTTTAATTAGGTTTAACAAATCCTCATAGACTTTTTGAGCTTGGAAAAGGTTATGTGTCACAATCAAGATTGACTTATTTAGTTCATGATACAGTGATGCTGTAAAAACAGTCCTTGCCGAACCGGATAGGCCCGCAACAAGCTGTTCTTTTAATCCCTCTTCAATACCAGATACAACGGTTTTAAAATCATCATTATGATAAAAATATTGCTGCAAACTATTCAAGCTAGAGCCCCCCTCTCAATTGATCAATTAAGTTTAACTGTAGTATGTTTGATTTTAATCATAAATGGTAAAGTACTTTACAATAGACATGTTGAAATGAGGACTCACCACATCAAAACAGAAAAATGCCTTGGGTATCACCCAAAGCCCTTACTGAATCAAATTATCCACCTGGTGAAGATCAGGGTTTCTATGTAGTGCATCCTGGCAGTCCTCGCAAATTGTTTTAACATGCATATCTCCATTTTGTTCGTAGGTAATCATTTCTTGACGTTCGTCATTTGTTAAAGAATCAAATCCTAGCTGCTGACTAGAAAGTGATTGATTATCAAGGCTTCCAACCTTCACACCACAGTGTCTACAATAATAATGCAAAGCCATGTTTAGCCTCCTGAAAGGTATGTTTTTATTGATAGTATGGACCTTCGTTCAGGAGGTTATACATGATAAAGGCTAAAAACACCCATCACGTTATCGTTCAACTAATTATACTCATTCATCACTTGAACAAATGATTGTTGAATCCAGCTTTCACATGCTTTTGCAGAGTAACTGATTGCCTCATTAATGCCTTGCAAATCAGCCTCCGTAAATTGACCAAGCACATAATCTGAAATCTTCATTCCAGTTGTTGGTCGGTCAATACCAACTCGAACTCTGTTGAATTCTTGGGTTCCCAAGTGTTGAATCATCGATTTTATTCCATTATGACCACCAGCACTTCCTTTGGCTCGCAGTCGAATTTTACCAACAGGTAAATCTAGATCGTCATATATCACAACTAAATCTTCAACATCCATATCGTAAAAATCCATTAAGGGCCGTATACATTCTCCAGATAAATTCATGTAGGTGAGTGGTTTTAATAATATGACTTTCTCTCCTGAAATATGTCCTATTCCATAAATGCCATTATACTTTTGGCGATCAAGAGGGATCGATAAATCTTCAGAAAGTTGGTCAATTACTTTAAATCCTACATTATGTCTTGTATTTTCATACTGCCTACCCGGATTACCTAGTCCGACGATGAGTTTCATATATACCCTCCTAACCCACATCAAATCATCTATTTCAATTTCTAGTGTTCTTAATTTTCACTAACATTTTATCTATTCATCTTATTTAGCATATTCATTCTCTGAACAAAAGTAAAGTGCCAGCTTTCCATTTTCCTTTAAGTCGATATAAAGGATGAAAAACTGACACTTTTAGACTTTATTTGCACCTAAGCTAACTCGTTTTTATTCCTCGTTGTGCTCTCGGCCTTCTTCATTTGTAGGAGTTCCAGGTTCTTGTTCTTCACCACTATCAATTTCCTCTTCCTGCTGAGGAGGTAAAATTGATGCAACAACCTGTTCCTCATCCTGAACAAATTGATATTGACCGCTTGATGTTAAGTCCTTTATATAAAGGGCGTCATTTACAGCTAAATTAGCAATATCAACATCAATTGTTTGTGGAATTTGTCCTGGTTTTGCACTTATTGTTACTTCATGTAAGGATTGTTGAAGAACGCCGCCATCCTTTACTCCTTGAGCTTCACCGGTTAAATGAAGAGGTACTTCTACCTCTACGTCTGCCTGCATGTCCACTATATGAAAATCAGCATGTACAATTTCATTCTTTAAAGGATCTGTTTGCATATCATACAACATAACAGCATGTGATGAGCCATCTACATCTAAATGAATAACTGTATTTTTTCCTTCTTCTCGTAATGTTTTAATAAGTTCAATGCTATCTAAAGCTACTGGCTTGCTTTCAACTTTTTTACCATAAATGATTGCTGGAATTTGCCCTGATTCACGTACCTTTCTTTTTGCTGAGTTAGTGAATTCAGTTCTTTTAACTGCTTGTAGTGTTGTCATAGTTTACACCTTCCTAACGAAATTCGTTCTTATATATTGTTTGCCCATAATGTGAAAGGTATAAACATTTTTTGCAAAAACTTGTCGATAAATACAAAAGCCCAAGGCGCCTGCCTATCTGCGAAATGCATAATTCAACTAGGAATATGTACCTTCAATTCCTAGTTGAATTATGACCTCGAACCGATGGCGCCTGGAGCTGGATGTCAAAGCGGTATCTATAGTTGATGCATTCTATAATTTACAGCAATAAAAAAAACCTACCCAAATCATAATGACTTGAATAGGTTTTAGTTCAATTAATCAAAAAGTAAACTTACTGATTGCTTTTCATGAACACGAATAATCGCTTCTCCAATTAAAGGTGCTACTGAAAGTTCAACAAGTTTATCAATTCTTTTTTCTTCAGGCAGTAGAATTGAGTTTGTTACAACTAATTCTTTTATTTTTGAGTTAGCAATACGCTCAATAGCAGGCCCTGATAGGACAGGGTGGGTACAGCAAGCATAAACTTCTTTTGCACCGTTTTCTTCTAGTGCATTGGCAGCTAATGTAATAGTACCAGCTGTATCGATAATATCGTCAATCAAAATTGCCGTTTTACCTTCAATATTACCTACAATGTTCATCACTTCTGCCACATTTGGTCTTGGACGTCTTTTGTCAATAATCGCAATTGGAGCTTTTAGTTTATCAGCTAATTTACGAGTTCTTGTCACGCCACCATGATCAGGAGAAACAATGACAATATCCTCTAGATTCTTTCCTAAGAAATACTCACCTAAAATTGGTACCCCCATTAGATGATCAATCGGAATATCAAAGAATCCTTGAATCTGTGGTGCATGAAGATCCAGTGTGATAACACGAGTAGAACCGGCAGTCTCTAAAAGATTCGCTACAAGCTTAGCTGTAATTGGCTCCCTTGCTCTTGCCTTACGATCTTGTCTCGCATAACCATAGTAAGGGATAACAATGTTAATTGTTTTTGCTGATGCACGCTTTAAGGCATCAATCATAATTAACAATTCCATTAAGTGCTCATTTACAGGATCACTTGTTGATTGAATAACATATACATCACAACCACGGATACTTTCTTCAATATTTATTTGAATTTCTCCATCACTAAAACGGGTAACAGAGCTTTTACCTAAATCAACACCAACAATATCCGCTATTTCTTTTGCGAGGGCCGGGTTGGAATTGAGTGCAAATATTTTTAAATTAGAATCTCCATAGCGATTTGACATGGTAAAGTGAAAACCTCCATTAGGAATTTTTATTATTTAATCGGTCTACATAATTCTCTTTATTTACTTGTCTTGACCGTGCAACTGACAATGCTTTTTCCGGTACATCATTTGTTACTGTGGAACCTGCCGCAACATATGCACCTTTTCCAATCGTAACAGGGGCAATTAGGTTTGAGTTACAGCCAATGAATGCACCGTCTTCTATTTTCGTTAGATATTTATTTTTACCATCGTAGTTAACAGTTATTGAACCACATCCAAGATTTACGTCTGCACCTACCTCTGCATCACCTATATAGCTTAAATGTGATGCTTTGCTGCCTTTGCCCATTTTAGATTTTTTCACTTCAACGAAATTACCAATTTTCACTTCATCAGATATTGTTGAAAGTGGACGTATATGAGCGAAAGGACCAATTGAAACGGAAGCACCTATTTCACTATCGTGAGCAACCGAATGCTTAATTGTTGTTGCATTGTTAATGTGGCAGTCTTTTATTTCTGTATTTGGTCCGATGATACAATCTTCACCAATAACCGTTTCTCCAATAATCATCGTTCCGGGATAAATCATTGTATCTTTACCAATAGATGCCTCAGCAGAGATATATGTTGAATCAGGATCTATAATTGTTACTCCGTTTTTCATATGGTCTTTATTAATCCGTTGCTTCATAATTTTTTCTGCTTGTGATAATGCAATTCGGTCATTTACACCTAATGTTTCATCAAAAGAAGAAGTTTGATAAGCAGAAACAATTTTTCCTTCTTTTTGTAGAATCTCAATCACATCTGGAAGATAATATTCTCCTTGAACATTATCGTTTGATACATGACTTAAAGCTTTAAATAATTCCTTATTATCAAAGCAATATGTACCGGTATTTATTTCTGTTATTTCTCTTTCTACATCACTCGCATCTTTATGTTCAACTATCTTTTCTACAGTTCCCTTATCGTTGCGAACTATACGCCCATATCCAGTTGGGTCTTCCGCTTTAGCTGTCAAAATTGTTGCCTTTGCCTCTGACTCATGATGGTGTGACAAAAGAGCAGACATTGTTTCTGATGTTATTAAGGGTGTATCACCACAAATAACGATGGTTGTTCCTTCTTCATTTTCTAAAAATGGAGCAGCCTGCATAACAGCGTGAGCCGTTCCTAACTGTTCACCTTGTAAAGCATATTCCGTTTTGTCACCTAACTGAGATTGTACCTTTTCTGCTCCGTGACCAACAACCGTTACAGTTTTAGATAAAGTTAGTTGTGACACTTGATCTAAAACATGCTGAACCATAGGCTTTCCACAAACAGGATGTAATACTTTATATAAAGAAGATTTCATTCTTGTGCCTTGACCTGCAGCTAGAATTACTGCATACCGATTATCCATTATTTAGGCCCCCAATTAGAAGTAATCTATAGAATGTTTATAATAGTACACCTTTTTATCCATAAAAAATATATCTTAAAATAAGTCCTATTTCAAGACAACAAAAAAAAGTACACGATATTTCTAATTTTAGCATAAGTTTTCCTTTTCGCACGTTTGTGACAGGAAAGTTCATTATTTTTAAAAAGTCAGAAAAGTAGATGGGAGTGGAATAATGGAGAGGTTGGTTGTTCTTTACTTATTATAATGGCAAAATAAAAAGAACTTTGCCCAATTAGGCAAAGTTCTTATCTTTATTTTATGAAGCACCTGCTTCTTCAAATTCTACTTCTAACTCACCTAAACGATGATATTCTGCTAATACAGCATCTTGAATTTTTCCGCGTGTACTAGAATTAATAGGGTGTGCAATATCTCTGAATTCACCGTCAGGAGTGCGCTTACTTGGCATCGCAACAAAGAGCCCGTTATTGCCATCAATTACGCGAATATCATGTACAACAAACTCATGATCTAACGTAATAGAGGCAATTGCTCTCATACGTCCTTCGGTATTTACGCGGCGTAATCTTACGTCTGTAACTTCCATTCTGTTCACCACCTTTTCCCCCATATGAAAAACTTTAGTTACTTAATTCAACGTTTTTTTTATTATTCCTTCCTTATTTTGAAATTTTTTTTATTTTTGGTCAAATTTATTGACAAAAAATAGTGAAAATCAACAATTTACTCCTTAACAGAAATTAAAATACCAATTTTATAAAGAAATTTTAATCGACATCTTAGTAGTTGACCCTGTTATTTCCTCTCCAATCATCTTTGTTGATAGAACCTATTCACTATTGTTAAAACAAAAAAACCAACCACAGTATGTGATTGGCAAAAGACATTATTTAATTAACGCAATAACTTCTATTTCAACTAAAGAATCTTTAGGTAGTCTTGCTACTTCGACACATGAACGGGCTGGTTTATGTTCTGAGAAGTATTGACCGTAAACTTCATTAAACGGGACAAATGAATTCATATCCTGAAGAAAGACTGTTGCTTTAATAACAGTTTCTAAAGAAGCTCCTGCTTCTTCAAGTACAGCCTTTAGATTTTGAAACACTTGATGTGTTTGTTCAACAACATCACCTGTCACCATTTCTCCTTCAGCTGTTAACGGTATTTGACCTGAGCTGTAGAATACGTTATTAACAATAATTCCTTGTGAATATGGTCCAATTGCTGCTGGTGCTTTGCTTGTACTAACTGTTCTCATTGAAATCCTCTCCAATCTTTTCTTCCTTAACAATTTGGAAGTAACTCCCATCTGTTACTTGGATATTTCGTTCACGAACGTCGACATCAGCTAATTTTACCAGTGAAACATATTGATCCACCAACCGCTCTTCAACGCCCTCAGTCTCGACTAAAACACCGATCCCTGCTACCTTTGCCTTAAATTCCTCAAGAAGGCTTACCATCCCATTTATGGTGCCTCCAGCTTTCATGAAGTCATCTATAATTAATACATTAGATCCCTCTTTTAAGCTTCGTTTTGCTAGCAGCATAGTTTGAATACGCTTAGATGAGCCTGAAACATAATTAATACTTACAGTTGATCCTTCTGTTACCTTACTGTCTTTTCTTACAATAACCACCGGTACATCCAGTTGTGCTGCTACTGCATAAGCCAACGGAATCCCTTTTGTTGCAACAGTCATAACAACATCGATCTTCCTGTTACTAAAAACAGTTGCAAAAAGCCGGCCTATTTTATTAACAATTGAAGGAGTGCCTAATAAATCAGTTAAGTATAAGTATCCACCCGGAAGTAGCCTCTCAGGTTTTGCAATAAATTCACAAAGTTCTTCAATAAATTGCTTTGCTTCACTTATCGCAACCTTTGGTATGAATTTGACTCCACCTGCTGCACCAGGAACTGTTAACAACGTTCCTATTCCTTGCTGCTCAAAAGTTTCTTTAATAATGGTTAAGTCTTCACTTATAGAGGATTTAGCAGATTGATACTTTTCAGAAAAATGGGTTAACGGCACTAAAGAATGTGGATGATGAAGCAAGTAGTTTGTCATATCAACAAGTCGACCACTACGACGAAATTTCATGAACTGGCAACCTCCAAAATCCGAATATTATTATTGTAAATATAACTTAATATCCGTATTTAATCAAGGATGTTTCGTTCACCAAGCATTCTTACAGCAAAAACCTGATCACAAAAACCCCTTAATCCATTGTAAACTCGTGGCAAACGTGATTCATATTGAACCAAGCCAAAGACTGTTGGTCCGCTTCCACTCATTAATACTGCATCTGCGCCAAACCTTTTCATTTGATCTTTTATGTTGGCCACCTCTGGATGCATTCGTAAAGTAACAGTTTCTAATACATTTCCCATAAGTGTACAAATTTGATTATAGTCATTCTTATGTAACGCCTCAATCATTCCCTCAACATTAGGATGCTTTAGTTGTTGAAGATTTAAATTCTTATAAACATCAGCTGTTGAAACCCCTATCGTTGGTTTCGCTAACACCACCCAGCAATGTGGAGGTGGATCTATATGATGAATAATCTCTCCTCTACCTGTTGCTAACGCAGTTCCTCCGTATACACAGAATGATACATCAGAACCAATTTCCGCACCAAGTGTAGCCAATTCATCAAGAGTCAGCCCAAGATTCCAAAGCTTATTTAAGCCACGTAAAGTTGCTGCAGCATCACTGCTTCCACCAGCTAACCCTGCTGCAACAGGAATTGTTTTTGTTATAGATATAGAAACTCCTCTATTAACTTGATAACGCTCCTTCAAAAGTCGTGCAGCTTGATAGGCTAAGTTCCTTTGATCGTCTGGCACAAAACGATTATGTGATACAATTCGAATTTCATTGTATGGTAGGTCAATCAGTTCAACCCGATCAGCTAAATCTATTGTTGTCATAATCATTTTAACTTCATGGAAGCCATCGTCACGTTTCTTTAGTACATCAAGTGACAAATTTATTTTCGCTGGTGCTTTTTCTAATACACGCATTGTCATCACCTACTTAAACGATCTAAAAATTGTATCAACATTGTACCACAAAAGCAGGTATTGTATTGCCTTTTTCGACAATTCCAGTTGAATTGAAACAGTTTTCACTATCATTGACCACGATTATGTCACTAATTCAAAAATGCTTGAATTTATAGTGAATTTTACATATAGAAAGAAAGGGCTGACCAAAACCTCACTTATCAAACTGAATAAGTGAGTAATTTTAGCCAGCCCCGCCGCTATCATTACTGATTTACATTATTTTGTTGGGCAAGCTGTTGTTGTGCTAATTCAATAGCACGTTTTACCATATTACCAGCATCACGTGAACGAATAGCTCCCCAGCCTTCTTCTTTTACTGTATCGTAAAAACCTAAGTCTTTTGCTAACTCATATTTAAAGTCTTCCGACATCATTCCACGACGACGTCTGCCCATGTCGACCACACCTTTCAAAGGATAAGCTTGGAATGTAAAAGAAAGAGATAGTACTGCGGCATTATTTATTATTTTCATAAAACAAAAGATATATGTAATGAAGACGTTAATAAGATCACTTTTAGACAAAAGAAAAAACAGTAAACATTGATGTCTACTGTCCACTAACTGCAAACGAACCTGTTGTATCTTCAAAAAATGTTAATTGCACTGTTTCGGTTAATACATCGGCATAGCTGTAAGATACTCGTTCAAATGAATTTTCATCTTGATCAAGCTCAATAACAAAGACAGATGGATAGGTTTCTGCTAGCACACCACAGCGTTCTATCGTTTTTCTACGACCACCATTAGCTTTAAGAGTTAGTCGTCTGCCAAGATTACCATCCAAGGACTTTTTAATATCCGTTAGAGTTTTTCCCATTGCATCCACCTCACTAATATGATTATACAACCTTCCGCCTATGTAAGTCAAATAAAATTAAAATTATAACAGTAATTTTTCACTACTGTCAATAAAATGTTTTCAACAAAATTCTCACTTTGTTATTGTTAGTTTGAACAAACATTCCCTCTTTTATGTATGAAAATGAATGTTTTTTATAAATTACTTTTCAAACGTTCATATTTTATCTCATTTCTCTCTGTGTACGGGTTATTTTTATATAAAAATCTTGAAAAATACTGAATATCAAATAATGACCTCCATTAAAAATCTTATAGAATTTTATCAAAAAACTTCTTAAGTATTCATCCTTTCAATCTCCCTAAAAACCGCATTGAAGCCAAATAACAGGATTTTTTACAGAAATAGAAAAAGCCACTTACATATGATACGTAAGCGGCGCAAGTTTATTGTGTTGTTGGCTTTCTATACGGCATTCCTGTTCTTAAAACTCCTCTTGTTTCCACACCACCAAGACCTTTTTCCCTTGTTAATGTGTTACGAAGAACTTCCCATACATTTATTCTTTCAACAAAAGGCGTAAAGCTTATTTTTGCTACAATATAAACAGGATCTAGTGCATGAATGTTTACTCTTGAAGGAGAGCTTGCAAAATTAGCTCCTGCACGTATCAAAGATTCAAAGTGAGACTGACATGCCCCGGCAAAGATTACAAGCTGATCAAGGTGTGGTACCTTATTTCTTGCATTACGAACAGTTTGAACAAAATGCTTAGAATGTCTATAGGCATTAATATCGTCAATGTTTCCCTTATGTTTTGAGTATGCATCATGTCCGGTTACAACCAATATATCAGGTCGGTATTTTAATAGGAGATCTGTGATTTTTTCCGGCATCTCTTTTTCATTAAGGTGAACACCATTAACCGGTACACCAATCTTCTCGTATAAAGCCAAGCACTTTTGTAAGTAAAGTGGATCTCCATCAACATGGAGGACTCTTCCCGGCATATGGAAAAACTCTTCATTATGGCTATAGCTGGATGTTGCATAGTATTCCTGCTTTTCCCTCAGAAGCTGATAATCCTGCCTAAATAAATGATAAGATTGATCAATTCGTTCTTTTTCTCTCTGCTTTCGGGAATTTCTCTCTGTCTCATCTACAAGAACTAAATCACTACAGTCAGCATCAGCTATTAATCTCACTTCATCACCATGTAAAATTGCAATCTGCTCTCCTGAAGCAGATGAAATGACATCAATCACTCTAAATAACAAATCAAAGTTATAAGATTTTCTTACTACAACATCTCCAATTTTTACTTGCATGTTATATCACTCCAATGAATGATTCACCTGAACACTTTTACTTACTCGTTAATCAGGCATCAAGATCTCTTATACACCTTAAGTAATCTTTTACCATGTATAAAATGTATCCTTTTCTAGCCTATGTAGTTTTTTGCTTTTGGTGATTTATATCATGGGGATATAAGCAAAGAAAAAAGCAGAAGATCAAGACTTATGTTGCCTGGATCTTCTGCTTTTCATTTATTTTACAACCTTTGCTAATGCATCACTTAATTTGGCGAATTCTTCAATAGAAAGAGACTCTCCTCTTCTTTTTCCATCAACCTCAACGTGCTCCAAAGTTTCTTCGATCTTTGCTTTTAATTCCTTGCCATTTGGAATAAAATGAACAAGGTTATTTAAAAGAGTTTTTCTTCGTTGTGCAAAACTCGCTCTTACAATTTTGAAAAAGAAATCTTCATCTTCCACTTCTACAGTAGGCTTGTCCCTTACTAATAACCGGATAATAGCTGAATCTACATTAGGTTGCGGAACAAACACTGTCTTAGGCACTGTCATAACTGTTTTAGCCTCTGTATAGTATTGAACAGCAATCGAAAGCGATCCATATTCTTTTGTTGATGGAGCAGCTGATATTCTGTCTGCTACTTCCTTTTGAAGCATAACGACAATTCCCTTAAGAGGTAGCTTATCTTCTAGCAATTTCATAATGATTGGAGTTGTTACATAGTAAGGGAGATTTGCCACAACCATAATCTCTTCACAATCGCTGAAATTTTCTTCAATTGCTTTTTTCAAATCAGCTTCCAATACATCCTGATGAATAACTGTTATATTTTCATAAGGGCTTAATGTTTCATTTAGGATTGGAAGAAGGCGCCTGTCTATCTCAAAGGCTACAACCTTCTTAGCTCTTCTTGCAAGCTGCTCAGTTAATGCACCAATTCCCGGACCTATCTCTATAACCCCTGTTTTGTCTGTAACATTAGCATGATCTACAATTCTTGAAAGTACATTTGGTTCAATTAAGAAATTTTGACCTAAGCTTTTTTTAAAAGAAAATCCATACTTTTCTAAGATGGCTTTTGTTCTTACTGGAGTTGCGATATCTTTTATCATTATTTAGTTTCCTCCTGTAGAATCTTCTTTACTGCATGAATGAATTCCACTCTACTGATTTGAAACATCTGCAGCCTTTTATGAAGTTGCTTTCCATTTGTATATCCAATTTTTAATAGTATCCCTAGTCTTTCTCTTCGATCTTTTGCTTGATTCCCGCCTATTAAGCCTGCATCTAATAAATCCTCAAACTCAATCTCACTCACAAACTCTGTCATCTCTTCCTTCACAGATTCAAGTGCCTGTTGAATGGCATCGATGGAAGCGTGTTCTACTCCAATGCCCTTTCCTCGCTTTGGTCTCGCTTGACTCTTAGGTAAAAACGCATGTTTACACCCTGGTACAAGCTCCGCTATCGTTTTTCTAATTTTTTCCCCCGGAAAATCTGGATCTGTAAATAAAATAACGCCTCTTGTTTGTTGTGCGAGCTTTATTTGCTCAATGACAGCATCTCCAATAGATGAGCCATTCGTTTCTATTGTATCGGCATCAACTGCCCGCTTAATAGCTGTTGTATCATCTTTTCCTTCAACAACAATAATTTCTTTTATTTTCATTATTTCCTCCAAAAAACTTGAAACTTTTTTCACTTTTATTACGTCTTATGTAGTGAAGAACTTCATTCTTATTATCTATTCTTACCTAAAGAGAATATAAACAGTATACAATGCTCAGAGTTTGAACAAAAGGTTTACCGTTTAGTAATGGAAAATAAATAAAAAACAGAGGACTAAACATCCTCTGTTATGATCTATTCTAAAATTTTAATTTTTACTCTCTTCGAACCCCATCGATAGGCAGCTGATTTTGAAGGGAAGAATACATCAATTTTATTCCCTTTAATAGCGGAACCTGTATCTCCAGCAACTGCATATCCATAGCCTTCGACGTAAACCTTAGTTCCCAATGGAATCACATTAGGATCAACTGCAATAACCTTAGCGTTAGGATTGGCACGTAAATTAATACCTGTAGCTGTTGTACCTGAACAACCATTACAGCTTGCTGTATATGCTGTTGAAGTTACATAAAATTCCCTTGCAACAGAATCATTTCCACGAGATACAGTGCTTGTTTGTTGCACTACCTTTGTACCTAAAGCAACCACACGATCTTCGCTTTCTTGGATTTTCTCTGTTTTAAGTAGTTTCCTGGATATTTCTTTTCCATTTTCCAAAGTAACTTCAAAGTGTTTCTCTTGCTTTCCTTCTTTACCGGACTCAAGCACTTTCTGACTTCCTTTTTCTATGTTGTTATCTTTTTTAGTTACAACATCAAAGGCTATTGGTTCTTCCACTACATCGGTGACTTTTTCTACCCGTGTAACCGTAATATCTCTCTTTTCAGTTACTTCATCTGTCAGAGCCGGTTCAACTTTATCTAATTCATTTAATGTAACGTTTTGATTTTTTAAAAAGTCAGCGACAGTAGTCGAAGTCGTCCATACTTGTTGTTTTTCTCCGCCAACATTTAGTGTAATCTGAAATGCTTTATCAATTGTTAATGACAAATCGCTTTCTATTACTGTATCTAAAGCTGGTTTAATTTGATCATGCTCTGTGACATCCAGGTTTTCTTGCTGTATCAGTTCTTTTACTGTATCCGCTGTTGTCCAAATTGTCCTTCGTTCATCACCCATTGCAACTTTAATTGGCTTTGCTGCTTTATAGGTGATTTCCATATTATCTTTAATCTTTTGATCGACTGAAGGTAATATGTCATCTTCTTTCCTTGTATCTATATCTCTTTCTTCTAGCAAATCATTTACAGTTTCTGCATGAGTACGAACTCTCTCCTCTTTACCGTTTACGGTAAGTAAGACTGTTTCTTTCGTCATCTCGTATGTACCAAATGCAGTACCGGTTCCCAATACTAGTAAACTAGTAGCGGATAGGACAAATTTGTTTTTTAACACTTTCTCGGAAAACAGCTTTTTTACATTTTTGCTTAAAATGAAAACCGCCTCCTTCTCCCTCGTGGATTATATAGAGTATCTTTCTTCTTGTCAACCCTTCAGACGTTGTCTCATTTTTTCAACGTATTCATAATTATGCTTAAAATTATGGAAAAAGTGAAGCAAGAGTTATCGACAAAGATATACTATGAGGAAAAATAGACATGTAGAACTTATTGATTTATCCTTTAAGTGGACAAGCTCTTCCATAACTCGACAACGTTCGTTATCGAGTTATGCCGAATACTTTCATTGCATTGTCGGACGTTTTTTCTGCAATTTCTTCAAAACTTACTCCTCTTAACTCAGAAATCTGTTCAGCCACATATCTCACATAACTCGGTTCATTGCGTTTTCCTCTATATGGATGGGGAGTTAAATAAGGGCAATCTGTTTCGATTAATAACCGGTCCATTGGAATTTCTTTCACTACTTCCTTCGGTTTCTTTGCATTCTTAAATGTTACTGGTCCACCAAATGAAATATAGAAATTCATCTCCATACACTGTTTTGCAACCTCTAAACTACCTGTGAAACAGTGCATAATCCCTCCAACTTCACTAGCGTTCTCCTCATGCAATATCTTCACAACATCCTCAGTTGCATCACGGTTATGAATAATAATTGGCAGATTCACTTCTTTTGCTAACTGAATTTGCTTCCGGAACACAACTTTTTGTATCTCTTTTGGTGATTTATCCCAATAATAGTCTAATCCCATTTCTCCAATAGCAACTACTTTTGGATGTTGTGACAATTCCCTAATCCAATTTAGGTCTTCTTCCGTCATATCTATTGCATCTACAGGATGCCAGCCTATTGCAGCATAAATCATATCATACTGTTCTATTAACTCCATTGCTCTTTTAATCGTTTCATGATCAAAACCTACAACAACGATATGTGAAACACCCTCACTTGTTGCACGTTCGATAACCTCTTCTAAATCTTCCTCAAATTGCACAGCATTTAAATGTGCATGTGTATCAAAAAGCACTATGACTAACTCCCTTCCTCATTCTATTCGACAAAACAAAAAGGTGTTCAACAAATTGTTACACGTGGAACACCCATTTTTTTTGCTTTTTAGACAAATATCATTTTTTTTCGAGAATGAAACATCCTTAGGGAGGAAACAGGATTTGGGCTGTATACCTCCCTTTGTGCTATCCACAGGATATTTCAGCTATTACTTATTATTAAGTCTTTTTAATGTTGACTTTTTATTTTACCCTTGAACCATTAGGAAGGTCAGCATCAACTGTAGCTACTGAGAGCATATCACCTTGTGAACCTGCCAGAATCATACCTTGAGAAAGCTCACCACGCAGTTTTACTGGCTTTAGATTCACAACACAAATCACCTTTTTACCAATTAAATCTTCTGGCTTATAGTGTTTTGCAATTCCAGATACTACTTGTCTTTTTTCATAGCCCAAATCTAATTGAATTTTTAATAAACGATCGGCTTTTTTCACAGGTTCAGCATGAAGGACCTCTGCTACACGAAGATCAACCTTCATAAAGTCATCAATTGTAATTTCTTCCATCGTTTCAGGAGCTACTATTTCTTCTTTCTTCTCTTCCACTGGTGCAGAACCTTTCATTTGTTCCTTAATATAGGAAACTTCTTCCTCTACTTCAAGTCGAGGGAAAATCGGTGCTTGTTTATTCACTGTTGTTCCATTTATTTGTCCAAATGAAGTAAGGCTATCCCAATTTTGAAGATCCTGATCCTCTATACCAAGCTGACTAAAAATCTTCACTGGTGTTTCAGTTAAGAATGGCTTTAATAGCACAGCAATGACTCGTAATGATTCTGCAAGGTGAACCATGACAGAAGCTAATTTTTCACGATCTTCTTCATTTTTGGCCAATACCCATGGTTGCGTTTCATCAATATATTTATTTGTTCGGCTAACAAATTGCCATAAAGAAGAAAGGGCAATAGAGAACTCCATTCTTTCCATTGAATCTTCATACTTTTTAAGCATATCTTGTGATGCTTTTACTAGAGGTTCATCATATTCTGTTTGATAACCATTATATGTTGGAACTTTACCTTCAAAGTATTTATCAATCATTGCTACTGTTCGATTTAGTAAGTTTCCTAAATCATTCGCTAAATCATAATTAACACGATCTATAAATCCTTCCGGAGTAAAGACACCATCAGATCCAAAAGGTACTTCTCTTAGAAGATAATAACGAAGTGCATCCAAGCCATACTTATCAATTAAGGTAACAGGATCAACAACATTACCTTTTGATTTTGACATTTTACCGTCTTTCATTAGCAACCAACCATGAGCAAATACTTTTTTAGGAAGAGGTAAATCTAACGCCATTAACATAATTGGCCAATAAATTGTATGGAAACGTACAATTTCTTTTCCTACTATATGAACGTTAGCTGGCCAATATTTTTTATATTTCTCATCATTCTCTGTACCATAACCAAGAGCTGTAATGTAATTAGAAAGTGCATCTATCCAAACGTATATAACATGCTTTGGGTCGCCAGGCACCTTTACCCCCCAATCAAATGTTGTACGAGAAACAGCTAAATCTTCTAGACCAGGTTTAATGAAGTTATTAATCATTTCATTCTTCCTTGATTCTGGTTGAATGAATTCAGGGTTTTCTTCATAGTAAGCTAACAAGCGGTCGGCATACTTGCTCATTCTAAAGAAGTAAGATTCCTCTTTAACTAATTCGACTGGATGGCCACTATCCGGACTTTTACCACCAACAATTTTTCCATTTTCCTTAATTGGGTCCACTAACTGCAGTTCTGTATAAAACGTTTCATCCGGAACAGAGTACCAGCCCTCATACTCATCCAAATAGATATCACCTTGTTCAACGAGTTTAGAAAATACTTTTTCAACAACCACTTTATGACGTTCTTCAGTAGTACGAATAAAATCGTCGTAAGAAATGTCCATTTTCTTCCAAAGTTCTTTAATTCCTGATACAATCTCATCTACATATTCTTGAGGTGTAATATTACTTTCTTCTGCTTTACGTTGAATCTTTTGACCATGCTCGTCCGTTCCTGTTAAATACATAACATCAAAGCCTCGCATACGCTTATAACGGGCCATTGCATCTCCTGCTACTGTTGTATAAGCATGTCCAATGTGAAGTTTTCCACTCGGATAATAAATAGGAGTGGTAATATAAAATGTTTTTTGATTATTTTCCATTATGTAACCTCCTCAAAACTAACTAACTATTATGTGGTGTTCTAGCAAAAACGCCCTCGCCCCTAAGGACGAGAGCGATTTAGTATGGTTTATTCAACATCATATTCATTTGATCAAGTCCTGTGATTTCATTAGGCTTTTTATGTACTTAGGTAGGTTGACATTACTAACCTATCCACCTCAAACTTTTTCATACTCTTTATGATACCATCTTAGCCCTTAATATCAAGATTATATACCTAAAGTTTTTCTATTTCAGCCATTCGACATGATCGTATTGAATTTTGTCGAAAGCACCTAGGCTTTTGTCGAAACTTACCTAATGGAAATGTAAATTTTGTCATAAAATGTATATCAATTATCTTCCATTTCTAGGTTTTACTTACATATCATTCGGGTAAGTAACTAAGTAAACCTTGTTATATCAGTTTCCCAAAAGAATTCCCCTATATTTTTACATGGAAATATAGTAAAAATGATTGACGTTTATTGGAAACACTGATATGCTTAATTCAAATCATTTTTTGTCGAATATTGACGAAGTTTATCAAAAATATAGAGCATATATAGATTGAGAGGAGATCATTAAAATGAAATCTACAGGAATTGTACGTAAAGTTGACGAGTTAGGGCGTGTAGTTATTCCAATCGAGCTTCGCCGCACACTAGGAATTGCAGAAAAAGATGCATTAGAAATTTATGTTGATGATGATAAAATCATCTTAAAAAAATACAAACCTAATATGACTTGCCAAATTACTGGTGAAGTTTCTGATGATAACTTAGCGTTAGCAAATGGAAAATTAGTTTTAAGCCGTGAAGGTGCTGAACAAATTTTATCGGAAATTAAAAACCAATTAATTAATAAATAATTCTAATTTTTAAATTACGATATATATAATCAGATAAGTAACTTGGTTATTACACTTAGTTTTTAATCCTGATAGTAAAAAAAGGGATCGATGATGATCCCTTTTTTTATTCTACATGAAATGCTTGATAAACGTCTCTCTTTTGAATCTTTCTTTCAGTTGCAACCTTTTTAATCGCATCTTTTGATGATAAACCCTCATTTATATAATGTTCAACATGTTCTTTCATTGACAGTGAATCCCACCAAATGTCTTCGTCAACTAGTATATCTTCATTAGAGCCTTCAATAATGATACAAAATTCTCCGCGAATTTCTGTTTCCTCTGTCCACTTCAATACATCCTCTATGCTTCCACGAATAAATTCTTCAAATTTCTTAGTTAATTCTCTTGATAAACAAATTGTACGATTTCCTAGACTTTCATGCATAAGTTGTAATGTTTCTTTAAGGCGATGCGGAGACTCGTATAAAATAATTGTTTCTTTCCGAATACGCAGTGACTCTAGTTGATTCCGCTTTTCCTTTTTTTGTCGATCTAAAAATCCAAAAAAGAAAAATGGTTGGGGTGTAATACCTGATCCAATAAGAGCTGTTAATGCTGCATTCGCACCCGGTAATGGGATCACCTTTCCTCCTATATCCAGGACCTGTTTCACTAATTCACTTCCAGGATCTGAAATAGTTGGCATTCCCGCATCACTAATTAATGCTATATCTTTACTTTGCTGTAAATACTCAATAACACGAAGTCCACTAGTTTGTTTATTATGTTCATGATAGCTAAAGATAGGTGTAGAGATCTCAAAATGATTACATAACTTTTTTGATTGTCTCGTATCTTCAGCTGCAATTAAATCAACTTCTTTTAACACCTTAATTGCGCGAAGTGTCATATCCTCAAGATTTCCAATCGGAGTCGGTACTAAATACAAGTTTCCGATTTCACTTTCTTCATGTTGAAAGCTTTTTTGAGTTTTTATCATATTTATTACCTGCTCTCTATGTATCGTTTCTTTTTTTCCTTTGTTAACTTTTTAAAACGAATCTCCATCCTTAGTGCATCACCTTTAGAGTCATACTCCTCAGAATATAAAAGTTTCACAGGAGTTCTTCCTCTCGTATACTTAGCACCTTTTCCATCATTATGTTTTTGAATTCGTTTTGCTAAATCAACTGTATATCCAGCATAATAGCTTCCATCACTGCACTCTAACACATAAAAATAATGGTTGGCCATTTACCCTTCTCCTTAGTGTTAACCGTTCTCGGATCCATATAATATTTTCTTTATAACCGGCGTATACTCATGATTCTCATCATACACAAAGATCGGGGACATCAACTTCAAATCTGCTTGTCCACCTTTTATTCCTTCGATTAAGAGTGTATTTGCTTCTTTCCCTTGTTTTGGATAAACAAATTGTATTCTTTTCGGCTCTATCCCATATTTTCTCATTAATTCTGTTATATCAACCATTCTCCCTGGCCTATGAACGATTGCAACTTTTCCGCCTTGTTTCACAAGTTGACTACAAACTCTTATCACATCTTCTAATGTGCATAAAATTTCATGTCTTGCAATTGCGAGATGTTCATTAAGATTTTGTTTATCTTTAGCAGGAGTTTTAAAATAGGGAGGATTACATGTCACAACATCAAACTTTCCATATCCAAGTTCATTTGGCATGTCTTTTAAATCACCATGGATTAACTTAATTTTGTTTTCTAACTTATTATATTCAACACTTCTTATAGCCATTTCATACAGTCTTTCTTGAATCTCAACACCTACAATATTACCTTTTGTTCTTGTACTAAGAATAAGAGGGACAATCCCATTCCCCGTACATAAATCAATGATCTTTCCTTTTTGAATAGGCATATATGCAAACCTAGAAAGTAATACAGCATCTAATGAAAAGGAAAAAACTGTTGGACTTTGGATAATTCTTAAATTTTCAGCTAATAAATAATCCAATCTTTCGTCACCTATTAACTTAACCATCTTTCTCAATGCTCCTTTTTAAGCTCTCTATTCTGTGCTTTATATAAAGTTGGCTTAACTCCAAGCCCTTATGATGATAAAGTTCACTTTACTATACTTTCTAATAGTAAAAAAAAGACTGACACATAATCAATATGAGTCAGTTTATTATTTCTTATTTAAGAATGATAAGCAAAATAAACAATCACCATCTTTGCGAATGCTTCCATAATGTAAATTACAAATATGAAAGCCCTCTTGATACAGTCTTGCTAAATTATCATACCCTTCACCTATATCAACTGAATTCTGCTTCTTTTGTTGTTTTTCTTTTGATTTTGTCTTTTTTGTTTTTACCGTACTTTTTGTATTTGTTATTGTTGAATCTAAGCGTCGGCGCAAGTTCTCATTTTCTATTTGTAAATGATGATTTTCCTCAATAAGTTCAGCCAGATGCTGCTTTAATTCACCTAATTGAGTATATAGAGACCCGATTTGCTCTTCCATACTGCTGACAGATTCAAATATCTCCTTCTTATCCACTTGTTCCACCTCATTAATCTGTGGATTGCATTGGAACTACGCCTTCTTTCTGCAATTCATCCCAAGTGTATTCAACCACGCGTTCTTGTTCCACTAGGTTTACCTGTAATATTTTCTCTAATATATTCAAACCAACGACCTTGCCTTGTCCATTAGGTGTTTCAATCATTTCTCCTAAATCCGGAAGCTGTTCTTTTGCCGATTCATATTCATCGTTTTCATACTTTAAACAGCACATAAGACGACCACATAGACCAGATATTTTCGTCGGATTTAAAGATAAATTTTGATCCTTTGCCATTTTAATAGAGACTGGTTCAAAGTCCCCTAGAAAAGTAGAACAACACAGCATACGTCCGCAAGGTCCTATGCCACCAAGCATTTTTGCTTCGTCACGTACACCAATTTGTCGAAGCTCAATTCTAGTTTTGAAAATAGCTGCTAAATCTTTTACTAATTCTCTAAAGTCAACACGACCATCTGCAGTAAAGTAAAAGATGACCTTATTGCGGTCAAATGTATATTCAACATCAACTAGCTTCATATCTAGTCCATGTTCTGAAACTTTTTTCTGACACACATGATAAGCTTCTGATGCTGCTTCTTGATTTTCCTGAACCATTAAACGATCCTTCTCATCAGCAAGGCGAATCACCTTTTTTAATGGCAAAACAACATCATTTTCTTCTACCTTTTTATTATTTAGAACAACTTTACCATATTCAATTCCTCGAATTGTCTCAACAATGACAAAATCATCGTCATCTATATGAAGACCATTAGGGTCAAAATAATATATTTTGCCCGCCTTTTTAAAGCGAACACCTACAACATTATACAAACTTATCCCTCCTGCAATGTTAAAACCAATTGCTCCATAAGTAATTGTGGATTCACATTGGCATGAAGCCTTTTTTTAGCTTCTAATATAGAAGTAATCTTCTCTGTTACACTTCTTTGGGTCATTTGAAGGGCATGCTGTTTTATTTGCTGAACGATGTCATGATAAATAATGTTTTCTTCATTACCTATTTGTATAGATAAGACATCTTTATATAAATATAATAGCAAGTCTAACCCTGTATCTTGCTTATCTTTATCATGAAAGTGGTTCATCCACTCCGTGTGTATATATATTGGTGCCTGTCCTTTTCGAGTGATAAGGACCTCATACAATTTTATCACTTTCAATCGAGCCTGCGCAAACCAATCATCTTTTGTTAAGTCCAATGCAGCATTAAGATCATTTGTTAGTTGCGACACTAATGCAGCAATATGCTTAGCTACACCTGACTTCTCAAGGGTTTCTTGGATTGCAATTGGCTGCAATGGATGAAAGGATAACAGCTGACACCTTGAAAGAATTGTATTTAATATTTTATGATACTGTTCAGTTATTAGAATGGCAATTGTGTTTGCGTTAGGCTCTTCTAAAAACTTTAATAAGCTGTTAGCTGCATTAACAGTCATTTTATCAGCATGAATAATCATATAAAGCTTTTTATTGGACTCTACTCCAGACTTTGAAAACTCTTCTTGCAAAGATTGAATTTGCCCCTTTTTTATGGATAATCCATCTGGTTCTACAATATGAACATCAGGGTGATTTCCTGAATCTATTCTTCTACAGTTTTTACAGTTATCACATGGTTCATAGGTTTGAAGATTTTCACAAAAGAAACTTTTTGCTAAAAGAATTCCCGCATCTTTCTTTCCTGTCCCTTTCTTTCCTTCAAACAAATAGGCATGTGCTAACCGTTGTTTTTGAATACTATTTGCTAATAACTTCATCACACGTGGTTGATATGTGACTAGTTCTTGCCAGTTTTTGTTCATACTACTCATCACTCTCTACGTATAGAGGTTAACAAGTAAGCCTTTAACCTCGCCTATTTTTGCAAGAATATCAATTGATGAACTTTCTTTATTCATCATTTCATCTGTAAGATTAATTAATAGCTCATCTACCTGTTCAATAATTTTTAAAGAACGGCTGTTTCCATTATAATCCCAGCTTCTTGACTGCTTCATGTTCATTCCATATTCAACAGCTTCATGAATAAACTTTTTAACTAAAAGCTTATATTTTGATAAATCACTGAAGTTTCTTGACTTTCCTAACCTTCGACCTGCATCATCTATATTTGCCAGCAATTTCGTTAACTGATCATTTTGCAGCTTATTACCTTGCTTGACAATCAAGTCTTGGAATCCTTTTGAAGATGTTTGAGCAACTTTTTGCTCCACTCCTCTTTTATCCAAGGTAGATCTTATATCTTGACTTATCTTCATCATATACCTCCATGGCTTATAAGGCCATATAGACATTATCTAAATCAATGTTAAAATTGATGAAATTGTTCAACAGGTAGAACAAAAACAGTTGCTCCCCCAACCTCTACTTCAACCGGGTATGGAATAAATGAATCTGCATTTCCTCCCATTGGTGAAACTGGTGCCACAAGCTGTTCTCTCGACTTACAATTATCCTTAACAATTTGCAATGCTTTATCAACTCTAATATCCTCAGTACCAATCATAAATGTTGTATTACCGGATTTAAGAAACCCACCTGAACTTGATAGTTTTGTAACACGGAAATTATGCTCAGTAAGTGCATTTAAGAGTTTATTACTATCTTGGTCCTGTACAACAACAATAATTAACTTCATATATAGAAGCCTCCCTTTATTGTAACATGTCCATCTATGTGAATCATTGCTTGTTTAATGGTAATTTCATGATAGCTTATGCTTAAAAAGAAATCACCCTTTTTAATGCTGTTTTTACATCATTTACTACTTCTTCGATAGATTTTTCTGCATCAATAACGATCATTCGATCTGGAAACCTCTCTAAAACTTTTTGGTATCCTTCTTGAACTTTTTGATGAAACGATAAACTTTCTAAATCCAAACGGTTCTTTTCTCTTTCTGAACTTTTATCTATTCTTTGAAGCCCTACCTCAGGGTCAATTTTAAAGTAAAAAGTAAGATCAGGCATTACTCCATTGATCGCAAATTCATTTATTGAAAAAACTTCATCAATTCCGAGTCCCCTTGCATGCCCTTGATATGCCAATGAACTGTCGATAAATCTATCACAAAAAACAACTTTACCGGAATCTAGAGCAGGAATGACCTTTTCAACTAAATGCTGCCTTCTTGCTGCTGCATAAAGCAGTGCTTCTGTTCGAGGATCCATTTCAGTATGATCTTTATGTAAAATAACTTCTCTTATTTTCTCAGCGATATGAATGCCCCCAGGCTCCCTTGTAAAAACAGATTCTATATCCATACCCTTTATGTCTTTCATCAATTTCTCAAGAACAGAAGTTTTTCCTGCTCCCTCTGGGCCTTCAAATGTAATAAATTTACCTTTCAAAAAAGTCACCTCTTATAGATACTTATTTTGCCTTGTTTAATATTATTGTCACCTTGAATGTTTACACCTGATTGGAGTAGTTCTTTTAAGCGATCCACCAAATCAGCTGTAATGGTTTGTCCTATCATAATAAAAGGAATACCTGGCGGATATGGAATGATTGATTCGGCAGAAAAATGTCCAACTGCTTCCTCTAACGAAACTGTTTGCTTTTCACATTTTTTAAAATATGAATAAGATCTTTCTAATCTATGTATGCCAATTTCATCAAGCTCTCTCCAAGTTTTTTCATTCATGTTCGACTTTGAAGTGTTAGGGTTAGGTGGAGGTTTGATTGATCCTAACTTTTCACCTAACGAACATTCACTTGCAAATGGCAAAATAAATAGGACATGATTAGGATTAGCTAACTCTGCATATAGACCATGAAGTTCTAGAAAATCCTGTAGCTCGTAACCTGATAATCCATTTGTAGAGCGAATTGTGACTTTCAAAGGATCCGAATGTATAAGTTTATCATTCGTTTCAATCACGTCCAAATAATTCAGTGCCTTTATCTGCTGTTTTATCACTTCTGTTGATTTTATAATATCAGCTTGCGTTTCCGCTTTTATGATACTCTCAAGATAAGCTCGTGCCATGTCTAGTGATGCCATAATAGGATAGGACGGACTACTACTTTGTAGCACCGATAAATAAAATTCTACCTTTTCCCTATCTATAAGCTTGCTATTAAAGTGTAAATACGATCCCATTGTCATTGCGGGTAAAGTTTTATGAGCAGAATGAATAACAACATCAGCACCAGCCTCTATCGCTGACGCTGGAAATCCATTTCCAGCTATAAAGTGGGCGCCATGTGCCTCATCCACTAGTACAGGGATATGATGTTTATGTGCAAATTCAATAACTTCTTTTAAATGAACTGTTAATCCATAATAGTTAGGATTCGTTATGATTAAGGCCTTCGCATTCGGATAGAGGGAAATTGCTTTTTTTACTCTGTCGCATTCAACATAACTAGGAACCTGATAATCTTCATCCACTTTTGGTGATAAAAAAATAGGGGTAGCTCCAGCAAGCTGAATGCCATGTATAATTGATTTATGTGAATTGCGTTGGACTAGAACTTCTTCACCTTCTAGACAAGATCCCATGATCATAGCCAGATTCCCAACGGTTGATCCATTAACTAAAAAATAAGATCTTTCAACTCCATATAACTCTGCAGTTAACTGTTGTGCCTCAGCTATGACTCCTTTAGCATCATGTAAATCATCTAAACCCGTTAACTCTGTTACATCATAACGTAAAATATCTTTATAAACGTGCTCCATTTGTTTTAACATGACTGTCCCGTTTTTATGTCCCGGCACATGTAATGATACAGAATTCCTCTCAGCATGCTTCTGCAAAGCTGAATAAAGAGGCATTTTCATTTCAATCATCGTCCTTTATGCTCTTTAAACTAATTATAACAATACTTACTATCCTACAACACTCATATCAACCGAAGAAAAGATTTACATTTTAAAAATTATAACTCTAAGCAATCACAGATAAACGCCCAATACATAGTATGCAGATAACAATAATAATTAAATTCATAATTGTGTATACAATAATAGATATTTGGTGAAAATAAGAGGTATGGAGGTGGAGAATATGAATTCTACTAGTTTACAACATTTAAACGGGGAAACTTGCATTATATGTGATAAAGAAAAAGCAACAGGAATTCATCTCTATACAAGTTTCATATGTGTAGAATGTGAAAAAAACATAACAAACACACAAACATCCGATCCTAAATACCAATACTACTTAGAAAAACTAAGAAGAGTGAAAAATCCGCCGCTTTATTCATAAGTTTTTGGGGGAGTGGTATGTGCGTGCCGAGGTGCCTTATACTTCCCAGATTTTGTAGATTAATGTCGGTTAGAATAAAGTAGATAAGTAAGATGATTAGTGACGGTGAAGGGCGTAATTATTGAATTATGCCCTTCATTTGTTTTTCACAGCCTTTCCATTTGATTTCCGATCTTTTCTTACTAATTCCGCCATTTAATGGAAATATTGGGCCTCTTCCACGTACATATTATCGGTTGGGTTATATTTTATCCGCGATTTCGAGGGGTTTATCTGCGATTCTGAATATTTTATCTGCGATTTTTCCGTTTTATCCGCGATTATCAGAGTTTTATCCGCGATTCTACAAAATTCTACAATCTTCTTCAATTGTGATGAGTAGTAAATCTCATCATCAACTTAACATCCTTTATCTCTTCTTTTATTAACAAAATCTGCATTTCTACTTATCTGCCCAATTTTTTAGTTTTAAAAAAGTCCAGTATTTCTACTAATCTTTCCCTCTTCTTACTTGGCAACGTCCTACTCTCACAGGGGGAAACCCCCAACTACCATCGGCGCAAGAGCTTAACTTCCGTGTTCGGACTATCGGCTTACTGTAAATGTCAAGCTAACG
>NZ_NUMC01000090.1:0-1274 GCF_002577655.1 Bacillus sp. AFS040349
AAAATATACACTTTTCTGGAATTGTGCTTGGGATGAATGTTGTTCAGACTTAAGGGAAACAGAATATGTTTTACTTTTGGCTCCCTCTTTGTAGCACCCTTCTCTGAAAGGACATCTCTTGCATTTTTCAACATTAAAATAGTAGGTATCAACTTGGTTTTTGCCTACTCCTTTTTTACCTTGCCTAGCTTTCCGTACAGCCATATGCCCTGCCTTGCAGACATACATGCCCGCATCCTTATTGAATTCAAATTCATCCTCTTTTTTTCGGGTACCCTGAGTTATGGAAGGATTTAATTTTGAGACCAGTTTAATTCCATTTTCCTTACTATATTGAATGTTGTCTTTCTCAGAATACGCAGTATCCCCAATAACCGTTTCAATTTCCATTCCTGCATCTATACTTTTCTCAACAAGTGTCTGTAGCTCTTTTCCATCATTTTTTTCTCCGGTTGTAATCGTTGCGGCTGTAATAATTCGCTCTTCACTCATCGCCAGATGAGTTTTATAGCCAAAGAATGATGAGTCAGCTGCTTTGTGTCCGACTTTGGCATCTAGATCATTCATGGACTGTAGCTGTTCGATATCATCTGCAACGGCTTCTTTCAGGAGATTAAGATGTTCCTTGACTTTTGGATACTCTAAAAGGCTTTCTTCCTTTTCAATCACTTCAATGAGCTCTTGGGAATAAGTAATCTCATCTTCAAGTAGATCATTGTTTGGCTTTACGGGGAATTTCTTCTTCATACTCTCGTTAATTTTATAAATTGCTTTTCTGAGGTTTTTGGAGCGCTCCATTAGTATTTCTTTTGGAGTCATTTGATTATATCTCGCCTTTGTATGGGTGGCATCTACAATAATGGACTTGCTTTTAATAATCTCTTTCTCAATGGCAATCTCCACTGTCTTATTGATAAGCATGTCTAATAAGTTCATGTCTTTTAACCTAAGCTTACGAAACTTTGTCAAAGAACTTGAATCAATAACGGCTTCCTCCGGAGCCATATCCAAAAAATATTTGAAGGACATATCATATTTTGAACGCTCGATAATATCAACATCTGAAACATCATGAATGGTTTTCAAAAACAAATATTTAAACATGCGAATAGGATCTATCGCATTCCGCCCATTATCTAGACAATATTTATCCTTTAATTCTTCGTAAATAAAAGAAAAGTCAATTAGATCCTTAATTCTTCGTAACATATTATCCTGAGGAACGACGATATCATATAGAGCCACATATGGACTAAACATCATTGTTTGTTGTT
>NZ_NUMC01000091.1:0-813 GCF_002577655.1 Bacillus sp. AFS040349
GAGGCCACTGAAAAAGTCCAAGAAAAAGGTAGAAAGATTCACTTAGGTGAACCTTTCTACCTTTTTTACTTTATAATTAAAATTATAAATATAAGTGGGTGGTTTTTCCAATGATACAAAAACAACAAACAATGATGTTTAGTCCATATGTGGCTCTTTATGATATTGTCGTTCCTCAGGATAATATGTTACGCAGAATTAAGGATCTGGTCGACTTTTCTTTTATTTACGAAGAATTAAAGGATAAATATTGTCTAGATAATGGGCGGAATGCGATAGACCCTATTCGTATGTTTAAATATTTGTTTTTGAAAACCATTCATGATGTTTCAGATGTTGATATTGTCGAGCGTTCAAAATATGATATGTCCTTCAAATATTTTTTGGATATGGCTCCGGAGGAAGCCGTTATTGATTCAAGTTCTTTGACTAAGTTTCGTAAACTTAGGCTAAAAGACATGAACTTATTAGACATGCTTATCAATAAGACGGTGGAGATTGCCATTGAGAAAGAGATTATTAAAAGCAATTCTATTATTGTAGATGCAACCCATACAAAGGCGCGATATAATCAAATGACTCCAAAAGAAATACTTATGGAGCGCTCCAAAAATCTTAGGAAAACAATTTATAAAATTAACGAGAGTATGAAGATGAAATTCCCCGTAAAGCCAAACAATGATGTACTTGAAGATGAGATTACTTATTCCCAAAAGCTTTGAAGTAATTGAAAAGGAAGAGAGCCTTTTAGAGTATCCAAAAGTTAAGGAACATCTTAATCTCCTGAAAGAAACCGTTGCAGATGATATCGAA
>NZ_NUMC01000092.1:0-7388 GCF_002577655.1 Bacillus sp. AFS040349
TAGTACGCTGTCACTTCCCGAGTTTTGTCTGTTAATGTCGATTGGGGGGCAGAAAAGTGACTGCAGAATTAGATGCTAGAAATAGGATTGCCAAACGAGCTGCTAAGGAAATTGAGGAAGGCATGATTGTTAATTTAGGAATTGGAATCCCATCTCTTATACCAAACCATTTACCAAAGAATCTACAAGTTATGTTTCAGGCCGAAAACGGAATTTTAGGGATGGGAGAGTCACCCAAAAAGGGTGAAGAAAACCCAACTTTATGCAATGCAGCAGGCTTCCCAGTGACGATTGTGCCTGGAGCATCTTATTTTGATAGTGCCACAGCTTTTGGAATGATTCGTTCCGGATATTTAGATATGACCATTCTTGGTGGACTACAAGTAAGTGAAGAAGGTGATTTGGCAAACTGGATCGTACCTGGTAAACGAGTACCTGGGATTGGTGGGGCAATGGAGCTAGCTAAAAAAGCCAAAAAAGTTATTGTTTTAATGAATCATTGTGATAAAAAAGGACAGTCCAAAATAGTTAACACATGTACACTCCCTTTAACTGCGAAAAGATGTGTTAGCCTGATTATTACAGAAATGGCGGTAATAGAAGTAACAAGTGAAGGTTTACTATTAAAAGAAGTCATGAAACCATATACAGTCGTAGAAGTTGTGAGTCTAACAAATGCTAGATTACAACTATCAGAAAATATTAAGAACAGCACCTACTAAAAAGAGATGAGGGATGAAGGGTGAACGGAGAACGAGAGATGCTTCGGGCACAAATAAACCAATGGCTTGCTAATAATCATGATCATGGTATAAAGCTATTACAAAATTTAGTTAAAGAAAATAGCATACAGGGGAATGAACGGAAGGCTCAAATAATTGTTATTGAAAAGCTACGTAAAATTGGCTTAAAAGTGGATGCATGGGAGCCTGAGGGGAAACAGCTAGTTGAACATCCTTATTTTGCTTCACCAAGAACTGAATTTAAAGGCAGTCTAAATGTTGTTGGTGTATTAAAGGGAACAGGTGAAGGTCGTTCTCTCATATTAAACGGTCATATTGATGTTGTTCCCGAGGGAGATATAACACAGTGGGAGCAGCACCCTTATAGCGGAAAGGTGATTGATGGAAGGCTTTATGGTCGCGGTGCAACAGATATGAAAGGTGGAAATGTTTCACTTTTGTTAGCATTATCAGCTCTCCGTGCACTCGGTATTCCATTAAAAGGAGATGTTATATTTCAAAGTGTAATAGAAGAAGAAAGTGGCGGTGCTGGAACGCTGGCAGCGATATTAAGAGGTTACCAGGCAGATGCTGCCCTCATTCCTGAACCGACAAATATGAAAATATTCCCAAAACAGCAAGGATCAATGTGGTTTCGGTTAAATGTTAAGGGTCTTGCTGCACATGGAGGCACACGGTATGAAGGGGTAAGTGCAATTGAAAAATCAATGATTGTTATCGAACATATAAAAGAACTTGAAAAGAGAAGAAATGAACGTATTTCTGATCCCTTATATAATAATATCCCTATTCCTATTCCAATTAATATAGGTAAAGTGGAAGGTGGAGATTGGCCTTCCTCTGTAGCTGATTTTGTCAAATTAGAAGGAAGGGTAGGAATTTCTCCAGATGAGACGATAGAGCAAGCTCAAAAAGAATTTGAAAGCTGGATTCAGGAGCTGGAAAAAGTAGATCCATGGTTTGCCAAATATCCAGTTTCTCTTGAATGGTTTGGAGCGAGATGGGTTCCAGGCTCAATTGATGTTAATCATCCATTCATATCTTCATTAACAAAAAGCTATTTTAAAGTTACAGGAGAGCAACCAGTTATTGAAGCATCACCATGGGGGACAGATGGTGGTTTATTAACTACAGTTGGTTCAACTCCAACCATTGTGTTTGGCCCTGGTGTTACAGAAAAAGCGCATTATCCAAACGAATACATTGAAATTGAAAAGGTATTCGAAGCGGCTGAAATTATTGCGCTCACTATTGTTGATTGGTGTGGAGTCGAACGATAACAGTCGTTTTTATTTAGGATAATTCACTTTACAATACGCTAATCTCTTAAATTATGAAGGGATTGGCGTAAAATACATAGTTAAGAGCCGAAATTATATTTGTAATAGTTTATTAAAAATTCTAAATAGCAGAAATAAACAAACGCAAAATTAGGCGAATGATAAAAAAATGTGTATAATCAGTTTTAACAAGAATGATTCCAATTACTAGATTGCTATTCTAAAAGCTTTAATTGCTTACGGAGTCAAAAAGAGAGGAAGGATACATTTGAGTACTATTGTTTCTACTTTACCAAGGTTTGATCATGTAGGAAGTTTTCTAAGACCGAAGCGTATTAAAGAAGCACGTCAAAAACATGCTGAGGGAAGTATCACGTTTGAAGAACTAACAAAAATAGAAAATGAAGAAATTACTAAATTAGTTTCTAAGCAAAAAGAAGTAGGTCTAAAAACAATTACTGATGGAGAATTTAGACGCGGTTGGTGGCACTTCGATTACCTAGCAGGTTTAGAAGGTATTGAGGTTGTTGAAACAGAGCGTGGTGTACCATTCCATGATGTGGAAACTTCTGCTTTCAATATTCGGATTAATGGAAAAATTAAGTTTAATGATCATTACATGCTTGAGCATTTCCGTTACTTAAAAGAAGTAGTTGGTAACGATGGTCATATTGCTAAAATGATTATTCCAAGTCCAAATATGATTTTCTTTAGAGAAGGAATCGGCAGTGATTTTGAAAAACAATTTTATAGTAGTTTAGATGAAATTTATGTGGATCTCATTCAAGCATACAAAGATGCAGTAGTTGCATTTTATAATGAAGGTTGTCGTTACCTACAACTTGATGACACAGCTTGGGCATTATTTTTTGATGAAAGCAGTCGTAACCTTGTAAGAGCTTTTGGTTCTGATCCAGACGAACTTATCCATCAGTTTAAACATGCTGTAAATGAGGTTACTTCTGTTAAGCCAGATGATATGGTTCTGACAATGCATATTTGTCGTGGAAACTACAAATCATCCTATGCTTCTTCTGGTAGCTATGATGGTGCTTCAGAAATTATTTTTGGACAACTTAACCTAGATGGTCTTTTCTTAGAGTTTGATGATAGCCGATCAGGTGGTTTTGAGCCACTTCGCCACATAAATAGAAGTGACCTTCACGTAGTGCTAGGTCTAATCACAACAAAAACACCTTCACTTGAAGATACCGAAGCTATAAAAGCTCGAATAAACGAAGCAGCACAATATGTATCTTTAGATCAGCTACACTTAAGTCCACAATGTGGCTTCGCATCAACTGAAGAAGGTAACTTACTAACTGAAGAAGAGCAATGGGCGAAGGTTCGCCATGTTATTGAAATTGCGAATAGTGCTTGGAAGTAGTTCGACAAGTGACAGGCACGACCCGAAGTATGTCGAATGAAGAGGCTGTACCGAAATGGTACGGCTTTTTTCTATTGTTAATGGATTGCATAAACAATCATTTTAATCAGATAAGAATAAATCCGCCATAAAATTGTAATAAATTACCTTTATTTATGCCCATTTCTATCTATCTTTCTTATATAATAGAAGAAAGGAGGTATGCATGATGCATGCTTTTACAAAGAAAAGCTGGATTAGTTTTTTTATTCTTCTTTCATTAATTATTGCAGCCAATACAATGCTTTATCGTGTGGAATTTATGAAACCGCTTCCGAATGGGGTTGCATTAGGTTCTCTGTTTGATTTTATTATTGTTATTCCATTATTGGCGTATTTTTTTATTATAAGAAAACGCTACTCGCTAAAATATCTACTTCCTGTTGCATTAGCAGGCTATGGGATTGCTTATCTTGTTGTACCGAACGGACTACTTTCATCCTATTCTTTTGTGAAATACCTGCTCTTTGCTGGGGAAGGGGCATTATTATTACTAGAGCTTTACATTGTTTATAAATTAATAACCAAAATACCCGCTATCTTAAAAAGAGTAAAAACACACCAAACGGAAATTCCTACACTACAATATCGAATTGAACAGTCTATTTATCAAGAGTTAAGGCCTTCGCGATTCTTAAGTATAATCGTATCTGAACTTTCTATGTTTTATTTTAGCCTTTGCACTTGGAGAAAGAAATCACTCTCTATTAGTAATAATCATGAAATGTTTTCGTACCATAAAAAGTCAAGTTCTATGGCATTTAATATCATGTTAATTCACGCTTTGATACTTGAATCTGTAGGGTTTCATTTTTTACTTCATTCTTGGAATGAGATTGTGGCGATCATCTCACTCGTTTTGAATGTGTACACCCTTTTCTTTTTAGTAGCTGAAATTCACGCTATTCGCCTAACGCCTTTCATTATTAGTGACCGTTTGATGTCTTTACAGGTTGGATTAGCAAAGCAGCTAATCGTTCCATTAGAGGAGATAAAAAGCATTCGCTATTATGATGGTCCTGAAAAATTGTCCAAAGAAGAGAGAGAAAAGGTATTTGATGCAGTATTATCTGATTTTATGAAAGAAAAGCCAATCTTTGAAATCGAATTTACTTGTGAGCAGGAAGCCAGATTCATGTATGGCTTTAAGAGAAAAGTAAAGAAAGTACATCTTTCGCCTGATGAGCCTGAGAGATTTTATCAAGCATTAATGAGTAAAATAGAGGCCTAATTAAACCAAAGATATACTTGCTATATTAGAAGGTAATGAACGAAACTAAAAACCCCACTAAATGAAGGTGGGGTTTTTAGTGTTTATTGAGATAACTTCCTTTAATGGGTTAAGCATATATTCGTGTAAAATAACAACTCTTGAAGAATGCGCAAAATGTTCTTCAAAAGTAAAAAGAAAATCTTGATAAAAAGAAAGAAAGCACTCTGCATCATATACATTTTGTCTTGTAAATATTCCAGATCGATTTATAAACACATTTTCATATTTTAGAGAAAGTCTCTTAATCGGCTTTAAGAGCTTCTTTACATCACGTAGCCGGTATATCTCGCGTAATTGTTCTGTTATTTCTTTGGCGTCTTGTTGCATGTGCATAGAAAGCTTTAGATTTATCATATTCATATCTTCAGGTGATTCTTCTTCAAAGATGAATTTTTTTAGCATAATCATGTCGGATTTAATCGGTTCACACAAATAGCTTTGATAAATACGAAGTGTATTGTAAGCATCATACATAGGGTTATGCTTGTCACCTAAAAACTCTAATCCATACAGAGCTAATGCATCCTCAACCGAAATATTAGTCTTAGAAACTGTCTTTTTAAAAATATCTTGAAAGTCAGTATATCGAGTTTCAATTTTTCTAATAGTACGTTCAGGAATGCAATGTTTTAATGCGTCGATTTTTAGTCGTGATAAATCACTTGGCGACCAGGAAAAATATTGAGACTTCTTTAGCCCACCAACCCATTCAAGAAATTCAGCAAAAACGTCTTTAAAATCGCTTGCTTTTTGTAAATCAGAATCTTTAATACCGGTTAACGTTTTGCAAAATTCAGTTAAAGGATTGCTGTTTTCCGGTCGTATAAATCGATCAAAATATGAAATTTTTTTTGAATCTAATTCATATTTTACAGCGCCCAAACGAATGGCTTCCATCTTCTCAAAAGCCATCCCTTGATCAGAGCATAACATTTCGAAATCAAAGAAAATATATTGTTTGATGTCCGCCATTCATTTCCCCCCTTTAAAAGGTAATTATATGGGGGAAAGTTTAAAATGAAAAGGTCCAATAAGTGTAAAATGAAAGTATGTGTAATATTACAATTAGCCTTTTACTTCCTTTAAATAGAAAAAAGCATAAGAAGATAACCAAATATCTCCTTATGCTTCTTATTTTATTTGTTCAAAAACCATTTTAAGAAAGGCGGTAATTTCTTGTCTACGATTTTTAATTCATCCATTAATAATTTGTCTTGATGGTCTGTTATCCAATTTTCAAGTTCTTTTTTTGTGTTTAGTTGCGTATAGTAAGTTTCTCCCTTTTTACCTACCGCATTGACAACAAACCGACATGTGTTCCCCATAAATGCCCACCTTTTTGAAATAATCTATCCATTTAGCATTATAACAAGGGAAAAATTAATTTCTAGCCTTTACTTATGAGGAAGAAGGGAGTAAAATTTAACTCTTTACCTTAATTAGAGTAAGACCTCTCGTACCTTAATTAGATTGAGAGCATTTGACTGGTTTATATAAATAAAAGCATTATATCTATCTGGCATTATTGATGGAACATAACTTCCAATGTTCGTAAGCTGGATTAAAGGCAACCCGATTGCTCGATGACCAATTGTCATATTGAAAAGAACTTTATTTTGTTCGTTGTATACTAGATACTTGTTATGTGAACCAGCTTGAGCAGGAAAGGTTTAATCAGCAGGGTTCGCATCAACAGCAATTTCATACGCATCTATAACGATATTCTTTTTAATTGGATCTGAAACTCCAACAAGATATTGACCATCTTCTTCGTTTAAAACCTGCATAATGATTGGATCATAATAATGGTCTTTTGATGTCAATAGAGCATAGGTGTCAGCTTCCACTACAAGTAATGCTTCAACTGAAAATGTTCTTTCCTTGCCGTTCTCATCTTCGACTGTAATAATATCCCTTTCTTGCTCCAAGGTCATTTTACACACCTCCAAATTGTCAAAAGTAGTTTATCCTAAGTAGAATCATTTAATGAGCTTGAGAGGGGGATTACTTATATAGAAAAATAAAAACTCAATAGCCCATAATTTGGATCTTTTCTTTTATAAATTGAGATGATATGATTGTTTCCGTTGCCGAGTAAGCTTGGTAAATACAATTAAGATATTGACACATGAATAACTAGTGTGATAAATTATAAATCCTGCTTCATTCGAAACAAGACAAGCGAAATAAGTTTTTTATAAAAAGGTCTTGAAATTTTTCGTGAAGTAATTATAATAATATTTGTCTTTGAAATTTGTCTGGTAATGATGGCGNNNNATGGTAGTTGGGGGTTTCCCCCTGTGAGAGTAGGACGTTGCCAGGCATGACCATCTTATGGTCAAAAATAAATATGGCCCATTGGTCAAGCGGTTAAGACACCGCCCTTTCACGGCGGTAACACGGGTTCGAATCCCGTATGGGTCACTTACTATAATTTAAATTAAATTAATAGGAAGTAACATATTGATTTGGAGGATTAGCTCAGCTGGGAGAGCACCTGCCTTACAAGCAGGGGGTCGGCGGTTCGATCCCGTCATCCTCCACCATATTATTTTCGCACTAGCGAATTAACTTACTATGCGGGTGTGGCGGAATTGGCAGACGCGCTAGACTTAGGATCTAGTGTCCTTGTGACGTGGGGGTTCAAGTCCCTTCACCCGCACCAA
>NZ_NUMC01000093.1:0-8593 GCF_002577655.1 Bacillus sp. AFS040349
TTTATATACTGTAGATAATGGCCAGATTGCGGAATAAAAAAATCCTGCATATCAATACATGAATTACAATCAAACTTTGTTTTAAATTATCGAACTTTTTTACAAATTATCAGACTTTATTTTAAATCAACAGATGAATTTTTCGGGTTAGAAGGTCCAACTAAAGCTTATATGACCGATTTCAAGAATGGAATTATTATACAACTGATAGAAAATATTAGAAGTGTTATAAAGTAATAATAAGAAGAACCCCTCAAAATTGCATGAGGGGTTCTATATTCCGGCGTAATTAGAAAACAAAACCCAGTTGATTTTCAGTTGGTGCCTTTAATGTTTTCTTTTTCTTATACTTTGTGATATCTACTAATGCAATTATTCCATCATCCTCAAGATCCACACTGGAACCACTCGATTCAGTGATGTTAAATAATGAATCTTCTTCAGTACTATCGGTTACTATATTAGATTCAGATTGATCAATAGGCACAACTTTTGAAACACCGCAGAGTTTTAATGTCTGTTCTGCCAGTTCTTTCATTCTATCAGCTAAGATATGTTCAAAATTCGCTTCTTCAATCATTTCAACATCTTGATATTCAATTGCAGCAAGTTCTTCCCACGCATTGGCAAGATCGGCTTCTGCAAAACATTCAGCAAGATCAGTTGCTAATGATGACTGCTCATCATAACTATATTTAGCAAGTTCCCCTCTATCTAATCTACCTTCTGTCATTAAAGCATGACCTCTAGCACTCATTACCTTCTTAAATTGACTCATCTCTTGTGTACCATTCAGAATAGGAATTAGAACCCTACACTCACGGTGCTGACCAATTCTGTGTGCTCTTTTTGCAGACTGACGGACAACGTTTACTTCATAACTTAATTGATTAAAAATAAGTGTCGGCCAAGCAAGTAGTCGGGTAGGTCAGAGATGTTACCATCTCCTTCCCCCCTAAGAACCGGACTTGTACCTCTCAGCACATCCGGCTCAAGCCCTCTTTCATCCAGACAATTAATATACGAATTTCTTAAAAGCGTTCTTCATATGATTCACCGCTTGTTTGCTATTAACATCTACATTATTTCTTTTCAAGAAAGATTGAACCTTTGGTAATTGCTTACCGTTACCGTATCTCTCCAATAATGCATGATGTTGTTTATGACAGGACTTATGAAGTAATTCAGGTTCTCATAAGTGTCACGACCACCAATAATTTTCGGTACTATATGATTTGCTTCTAATGGCTCGTCCCCAACAAGTGATTCTCGGCAAACTCTACATTTGTATTTAGACTTTTTAGCAAGTTTTTGTTTTGCTAGAGTGTTTTCTTTGTCAAACTCTTTTCTATCTCGCTGTTCGAAATATTCTTTAAGTGAAGCGTCAAATGGACTGTTGTACTGCTTGATTTTAATGTGTCTTTCGATTTTTACCCAACTCATTCTAATAATCTGAATAGTGGTATCATGCGGACACGTAAGAATCCATTTGTCTTTACTTACACCCGTATGGTCAGGTTTGAAGTATTCCTTAATAATCCATTTATTCGATTTATTTTTTTATGTCTGTGTCGTAAATAGATTAATGTTCTTTTAAAGATATAATTATCTATATCTCGGAAAAGCTTTTTGGTAACAGTAGGTGACCAATAATTCGCAATTCCTCTAATGACACTATTCAATCTTTCAATTAGGACCGAGGTTTCTTTACCTTTACCCCATTCGAATATTTCTTTAATCCTTTGTTTCGCACGTTTAACACTATCTTTGGAAGGTTTAATGAATAACCGCATTCCATCTTTGGTAGGGTATTGTCTAAAGTGAAATCCTAGGAAGTCGAACCCTTTACTAACATGAACAACTCTTGTTTTATCTTTTGCAAGATTTAAACCACGCTTGTTTAGGTAAGGTTGCAATTTCTCATACATTCCTAGTGCTTCTTCTTCCGTAGGACAGACAATAACGAAATCATCAGCATATTTAACAACACCAACGGAATTCTGATATAAAGTATCTCCTTGTCGTGTCGTATGGATATACCTAACACCAATTTCTTTTTCCATACCATGTAGTGCAATATTTGCCAACAATGGCGAGATGATACCACCTTGGGGTGTTCCTTTCGTTGTTTCGTTGAATACATCATTATCTATATATCCACTTTCGAGCCAATCTTGAATCACCGATTTATTAGGAAAGTTTTTAATGCATTCCATAATATAATCATGATTTAAATTGTCGAAACATCCTTCGAAATCACCTTCGAAAATCCATTCCTTAGCACTACCTTTACTTAATTTATTAAATAAATCACTCATTGCGTCATGAGTACTGCGCTTAGGTCTGAATCCATAAGAAGTCATTTCAAATTTTGATTCCCACTGTGGCTCTAGTGTATTTTTGAAGACATTTTGATATACCCTATCAACAATAACTGGAATACCTAGTGGACGAAGTTTGCCATTTTTCTTAGGAATATAGGTTCTTCTAGCTGGTTTGACTTTGATATTTCTAACACTGTATTTACTTAGTTTGTTGAATAAAGCAATTCTTTCTTGAGGCGTGTTGGAAATGTATCCATCTATACCTGCTGTTTTCTTACCTTTATTCTCTTGAGTTACTCGTCTAATACTTAAAATTAGATTAGCCTTACTTCTTAAAAGTAATCTTTGAAGTTTTTTTACTTTTCTTGTTTGTTTTAATTGTTCTGCACGATAGATTCGTTGTTGAAGTTTCCTAACATAGCGTTGAATTTTCACCCAATTTATTGAGTGCCAATTCTCCACTAGTGGGGAAACAGCCGACTTAACATTCCTGTTAGTATTCATAACATATCTCCCTCTCTATAGGATTATTCTTTTCGCTTTCTTTCGTGTTGAAGACCATGTGGAAGTCAGCAGCCTTTCAGCTAGGGTATTGCCCTATCCAGCGACTTATACAAATGAGTTTTCGTCTGAACTTTCGGTCTACTGGCATTCGCTTTTTCCACAATCCTTTACCCTCTGTGTAGTTGTGAATCTCTCACGATCATCCTACCTCAAATGAGAGGAACACTTAGGGCTTACCAAGTTTCACTAACGATAGATGCGATTGAGTTAGGCATCCTTCTTTTCTCCGACGGATCTGTGGGTCATCGCACAGCCCCTAGACCGCAGGGCTTTTCCTATCCGCTTCTACAGACTTGTTCAACCACAGTACGTCTGCTGTCGGTAACGGAGTCTACAAAGGTTCAGCTTCGCTTATACCTTCTCAATCTTTTCCTAGCTCTATTGGATTTCTGTGTAAAATCCTCCATTAAGCACTTAACCCTCATGCAACCGAACAATTCGATTACTCGAAAAGCAGTTTCGGGCGGGAACACCATTGATGACTAAGGTGGCTTCATAATGAAGCACTATCCATTAGCGACTTCTTGTCGCACAATCTAAACCAACTTCAACCAACTTCATATTGGTTATAATGACTTTTACTCCCTCATCCTCAAACTTTTGAAGGACTTCAGAACGCTTCTCGGTATTGGATTCATTTAAAATTCTACTCGGAATACCATTTTCCTTAAGGATGTCATGAACTCTCTCATTTAGCTGGTATTCGCCTGTATAGTTGTTATAGATAACAACTCCTCTACCTTCAGATAATTCCTTCTTCACATTATCTATCAACCATTCTTCCTTGGCTGTATAACCAGTAAGTTGTGGAGCTGATACAATTGTTTCTTGCCCATCAACACTAACAAATGTATAAAATGCCCCTAAATCGGGTCTAGCAGCGTAATTTAAGGTTGCAGGGTTAAACTTTGACCATGCACCTTTAGCACCTGCTCGTGCCCTTTTAGCACACTCATCATACATTACCTCATGAAACTGTCTATATGCCGCTTCATGTTCTGGTTTCGGAGTAATAAAGATTGGTTTCTCCTTTAGTTCCACCAGTGGTAACCCTAAGTCTTCCAAATCAAGAAAAGCAGTTTTATGCAATAAATATTCAGCTGTCATATGTGGTGCAATACCTGGCTCTTCTGTCGGTTGCATCGGCTTTCTACGTTGTCTTGTGACCCATCCTTGATGATTCACTTCATCCTGTAAATAAACGATTTGCTTTAACTTTCCATATCGTTCCGCCCATGTCAAATCCCCTGTAGAATCATTCATCCCTTTATCTAATAAGGATTTTGGATTGGTTCTCCAAAGAATTTCTTTGATCGATGTAGATTTTCCATTTACAAGGGTACCTGTAAGCATGAGAGTCTTTTTTGCTGATTTAACCATTTGAGCAAAAGCATCTCCCCTACCACTACCGCTTGCTTTACATTGATGGACCTCATCCACAATGTATAAATCAAAGTATTTTTTCATGCGCTTAAAGATTTTAGAAATGTTAGCTACAGGACGCTTATTCGTTTCTCCACGACTTTTGACTGCGGGGCGATACAGTTTGTTCCACAAGGTAAAGCACCATCTGGTAGGTAACCTTGTACACCTTCTTGATATGAGCATTTAAAGAATTGTTTAGTCCTTCTCCATTTCACTTTCCATGAATTTGGTAGTCCATTCGGTAGTAATGCTTTTTCTTCTCTTGCATCTATTAACTGCTCTATTGTAGGTGCAGATCCGAAAGCTACATCAGACCAATCTAAAGGAAACCATTCTCCTTCTTCTTTTTTATATAATTGGCGTCCACAATCAGGGCAATGCCATCCATAAGAATCGGAAGTATTTTTTACTCGTTTCCATATACCTGCAAAGTATGGTTCACTGTCTCTTTTGGCTTTATCAATACCCACAATGGTAAATTCAAGGTCACCAACTGTTGGGCGGTAGCCATTACGAACACGCTCCAAAAGCCTCAATGCATCCTCTGATGACCGGACAATTGATGTTTTCGCATGTGGGACAGTTTTACCAATCTCTTTCTTTTCCCATTTACTAAGTGTTATACCAGGAGCAGAAAGCAAAACAGCAGTCCCTCTTTTAGAGCCTCTTCTTTTCTTCCGTTCGTTTAAGACGTGAGCGACACCTATAGCTTGTATACTCTTTCCGGTCCCCATGTTCGCAGATGTTATAACCGAATTCTCAACATCTAATCCGTTTATTAATCCCTGAATAACATGTGTTTGAGCAGGAAAAGGAACTCTACTCATAGTTGCTATTGCAGGATCTACCTTATCTTTCATGGTATGCAATGGTCTCATAACACTTAATTTTTTATTCATTGCACTAGCGTTATTAACCATATATTCTTTTAACGACCAAGAAGGATCAAATTTACCTTCGATCTCCGATTCAGGAATGGTAAGTAAGCGATTCTTTAGTGCCATTTCTACTACCTCTAAAACATCACTTTCGCTGCCGTTTATCTTCAGGGCCCTTAAATTTGGATTTAAATGTTGAAAGGCTGGATTCTGAATTACTTCCAAGTCCTCGATCATAAATCCAAAAAGACCGGCATAATGGTCACTCCACTCCGGTGGTAACCCAAAGCGTGAAATCATATGTTGAGCAACATCTTCTTTGATGTTTCCATGAAGCGATAAGATATACCCCCTCGTGTTCTTATCACTATCAATAACACCAGATAAACCATCTAAAGTAGTCAATGAGTTATAAATAAAGGCATGAGCCACATCACCAATACCTACTTTACGTTCAATCCTCCTAAAAGGATCGTGACCTCTTGTAAGCTCCTTTCCTTCTACAACCACTGTTCTACCTTCAATAATACCTGCTGTTATAGCAGTAACCGCTTCTGGAATTCCTATATAAGAGGCAGCTAACACATGATCTTCCTCTTTCACAATAAATTGTAATTTTGCTTCAAAATGACGATCAGTACTCTGTAAATAAATATTCATACGTATTTTGCCATGACTTTTATTAGGTAGGGATATACCCCTGACCTAAAAAACAAAGTCAGAGGACAATCCCTCCTTTTATAATTTCATTTTTCATTCAAAAAAACATGGTAAATCAAACGATAACTGTTTGTCTGATCCTTCTGCCTTCTTTATAAAGTCTACTAACGATAGCGGATTTTTCTTTTCCCATTTAAGCGTGTGTCCCATTTCCTTTTCCATACGAATTAATTCGTTAAAATCGTCAGGGTAAAGTTCTGAGACCTTCTTCATCTCATTCGGTGAAAGAAAAATACAAAACTTACAGCTGCATCGTGAAACATATTGATAACAAGGGTGTGGCTTAATTCCAGCAAGCTCATTTAGTTTCATCACCTGATCCTTCATTAAATGATGGATAGGACGAAGCCAATCAACGCATCGCCCTTTTGTTGGTGCGTTTGCTGTCTTGTAAACTTGGAAATTGGGTTTATTAGCACGTCTTGGACTTTCTTGCGCCCTTTCACCGCTAACACACAAATAATTTCCAGCACCTAAGCTCCTTACCCATTTACTGTAGGTATCGCGTTTTTGGTAAGATGTGCAATACTGAGTTGCCCCTGAAGGCCATTTTCCCCTATCAGTTATTCTCTCTTTTAAACTTTTATCGGGGTTAAGAATAACCATTGGCAATCCTAAAATTTCTTGGCAATACTCTAGATATTCATCAGTTTCCTTCCAATCAAAAAATGCTTCTTGCTTACCATCCACCCTAAAATGAACCATCTCTATTTGTTCTTTCGGTACACCGTAACCATATAAAAGTAGTAAAACACAGGCTATACTGTCTCTACCTCCACTAAAATTACAATGAATTCGATAATCCCCAAACGATTTCATTTCATTAGGCAGCGGCACAATTAGGCTTTTAGCATACTCAGTTAATTTATTAATGTTCATAAAATTAGCTACTATTCTTTACGAACAGTAGCTTGCCTCCTCTCATTATAAAAATGAAAATAGTAATCTCTTAATATAGAGTAAAAACTTCCTCTAAAGATAAGTTCCTTCTTGAACTTTTCTCGACTAAGTAAAAACCATTTGAATAATAATGATCTACCTGCTCCTTACGTAAAGAAGGTGGTGTATACCTCATCATGAAATCAGCTTCCATATCAGTTGCAGAATCAAACCAATCAAAGTATTCAGACCAATTAATATGAGCATACCTACTTTGTATAGGGCTTCTTTCTCCAACGAAGATAGTAAAAGTCCATTCCTGCTTGTCTCTTTGTATGTCTGCTCCAAGAATCTCCCAAAAGATAGCATCCTGACTGGTAGTGAATCCATGAATAGAATGTATACTTTCCATCTTGCAAAGGCTTTTCACCATTAAAGATTGTCCGTAAATTCCTTTAAAAGATTGAAGATCATAAATGACTAGGCTACGACTTGAAATATCAACATTACCTACACCTAATATCTCATCTTCTAACAAAAACACTCCAAAGAGTCCTGGTAGCGGATCAAACTTCACATATGATAAAGATAGATAGTATGGGATATCTTTCGAAAACCTAATCTGCAGATATCCTTTTCCTCCGCATTCTTCACATAAAGCTAAGGCGTTCTGATCATGACAGTAACCACAATCTATATTTGATATTAATCTCACAATTAGTTCCTCCTATTGAATCTCATGTATACCATCAGTGGTAAATACACGAACGACACTTTTGTAATGTTTGATATATACTTCCTGTTTCGCTAATCCTTCTTCATCGAGTACTTCTTGTTTTTCATTGACCTGCTTTGTTACACCTACAATAATGTGATTTCCGAAGTTTCCTCCTATTGCTCCACTAGCAACGGCTATACCTGCGTGAGTCACCTTTAAAGGAAGAAGCGGATTTTTCATCGTACTGTTCTTCGCTTTTGGTGTAACTCTTTTCTCAAATTCTTGATAGGCGAGTGATTGAGCAAGATCTTCAGCAAGTTCTTCATTACGTAATTTACCAGCTCTAAAGCATTGAATGTCTGTGCTACTAGGCACTATAAACATTTCTTCAATCTCTTCAATGGTTGGTAACACTTCAGGACCTTGCTCCGCTATTTCTTTAAGGTATGCTTTCGTTTGTTTTCTAGCTTCACTGGAATGAGGCTTTCCAAACTTTCCAAAAACAACAACTTGCTTGAATACCGGATACGCTTCGTCGGTGAAACGGTACACTTTTATATCCTTGAACCTCCCAGCTAGAACAGAAGAACATGCTCCTAACACATATTGAGGTACACAGAACATTAGTAACCCATTATCAACGAGTACGTTTTTTGTTTTGCTGGTCAGCGTCCTGAGAAAACGTAATTCAGTTCTCTCATGAAATACTTCATCGTAAGGAGGGTTAAGCCATAACAAACTATATTTAGGTTCCGTCCTTATCGATTCATATCCCTCATTTATGACAACATCTAATAATTCCTCAGCTTTTTTTGCTCTAGATTTTTCAAGCTCTACACCAAAGCTTGCAACTGCTACGTCATACGTTTTTAGATACTGAGAAATCTGTTTAAGAGCCTTTCCTTCACCAGCACAAGGATCTAATAGATTTATTACTTCAGTTTCCTCATCTTGATTAATCTGAAGGTGAGGTAATATAAGTGATAATTGTCCTTCTGGTGTTGCGTAAAATCCACCTTTACTTTGCGATGCAATCCTAGCCATTTATTTTTCCTCCTAAAAATAAAGCTATGTTAAATAACTCT
>NZ_NUMC01000094.1:0-16911 GCF_002577655.1 Bacillus sp. AFS040349
CATTTTCAGGACTCTACCCCAATAGGAACAATAGTGTTCACCATTCGTGGTTATAGGCCTAGTACCAGCATTCTTGTAACCAGGGGCAAAGTAGACATAACACAAGCACTTTTTGCCCCATTGTTACTAGTTGGTCTCATTATTGTTTTGTATCTTACGATACAGAGTCATTCTAGAGATACCAGCTTTCTCTGTAGCATCCATACGACTCATCCCTTGATCTATAAGATATAAGGCATAATTAACCTTTTCCTCATCGGTTTTTGGTCTTCCAGGATGTTTCCCTCGTTTTTTTGCAGCCTGAATCCCTTCCTTAGTCCGTTCAGAAGTTAAATCTCTTTCAAATTGAGCAATACCAGCGAAAATAGTAAACAGCATTTTTCCATGTGCTGTTGTTGTATCAAGCCAGGATTCCTTTAAACTTTTTAAATGGGCTCCCTTTTTCGAGATGAGCTCTGTAATTTCAATTAAGTCTTTTGTAGAACGAGATAAACGAGTCAGATCCGTTACCACAACTGTATCGTTCGTTCGTAAAAATTCCAACATATGATCCAGCTCCGGTCGGTTTCGTTTTGTACCAGTTATTTTTTCAAAGAAAATACGATCACATCCAAATTCTTCAAGCTGTTTCTTTTGGCGATCCAAATTTTGATCAAGTGTAGAAACACGCATATATCCAAACTTCATGTATATCATCCTCTTTCTTAAAATTGTACCAAAAACGATTCAAGGTAGATATTGTTACAAATAATATTGTTACATATTTTTGTTACGTCAGTTATGCGAGATTGCTAGCTGAAAAAATTGGTCAGGACTTACGTAACATAAACGTTCGTTTTTGTTACAAACAGAACAAAGAATAATTAGTTCTTCTTCAAGATACAAGTGTGTTTTCCGTCGATTCGACATCTAGAAGTCACAATATCTAGTTAGGATTTGTTGATTTTTCAACAAAAGTGCACTCTCTCTTAACATTCGACTTGTATTTTCTTCCACATTAAAGCTAAAATTTCATTCTTTGCATCCTTCTCTCAATAGCATCATAGTATTTTATTTTTCGTTCTAATCTTTTTAAATGTCTTTGCTTTTCTGCAATTTCTATTTCCACCTTCTTTTTGTGGTTTTGAATTAATTCCTTTCTTTCTTGAACAGTCTCTTTGCCTTCGTTAAATAAACGAACGTATCTTTTAATGTTAGCGATTGACATATCTGTCGAACGAATTGCTTTAATAAACTGGATCCATTCCAAATCTGTTTCATTATAAATTCTTACCCCATTTTTATCCCTTTCAATTGGAGGTAACAAACCTTCTTTTTCATAGTAACGTAGGTTGGATGGAGAAACATCCGTAAAAGAGGAAACATCATTAATAGAATAAAACTTCATTTTAACTCTCCTAAAATTTCCAGATTATCTACACTTGCGTTAAAGCACACTTTAACGTATAGAATAAAATTGTTCAAGCTTATTGGCAATAAAAAATTTTAAGGAGTGGAGGATAATATGAGTTTCAATAAATAATACTAAAACGGAATAGAGTGAGCAAAAGGTAAAAGGAATAAGAGTTTTGAGCGAGGAAGAATGCGTAGCTTAAAAGAATAAATTAACCTATTTAATAAAATAATTATATTTGGAACATGATATTAAATATAATGGAGGAATATAAAATGGCTAAAGTATTAGCAGTATTATCAAGTGGATTCAAAGATGTAGAAAACAATTATGAAACTGGTTGGTGGGGTGAAGAATTATTTGCACCCATGGAGCTATTGGAGAAGGCGGGTCATCAAGTGGATTTGGCTTCACCAATAGGCGGTAAACCTGAAATTGACAAAAATAGTATTAGTAAAGAGTTTGACCCTGAAGGTAAATATAAAGAATTGTATGAATCTGGAAGAGCTGACAAAACGCAAAAGATTTCGGAAGTCAATCCAAACGAATACGATGCAGTTTTGGTTGTTGGCGGTCATGGTGCCATGTATGACCTAGCCAAGAATGAAGAGTTGCATAATATTATTAATACCATTTATGATAACGGGAACATTGTTGCTGCCGTGTGTCATGGACCTGCTCCTTTAATTTGGACAAAACGTCCTGATGGTAAAAGTATCATTGCTGGTTTGAAAGTAACAGGCTATCCAGAAGCTGTAGAACCTGCAGGACTTCCTGACATTTTACCATATAGTCTAGAAGGTGAAATGAGAAAGATAGCAGAGTATACCTCAGAGGAAAAAGTGGTATGGGGTAATGATCAATTAGTAACTGGACGTGATCCATTTTCTTCTGAAGCTTTGGGTAAGGAATTGGTAAAAGCCCTTGAAAAAAGAAATTAATAAGGAAAATAAAGCATGGAACCAATAATTATCACCGCCATTTTAAAGTCGAAAGAAAGCTTTGAAGAACAGTTATTATCGGAACTGAAAAAGGTCCAAATGGCTTCCAGAGAAGAAGTAGGTTGTATAAAGTATGACGTTCATCAATCTATTGAAGATCATACTTTTGTTCTATATGAAGTATGGAAAGACAATGAAGCGATAGATAGCCATATTCAGTCCAAGCATTACCAAGAATACCGAGAAAACATCACTGAAATGGTTTCAACTAGAGTGGTATATAAGCTTAAAACAATCCAATAATAGTTATTCCATTAAAGGGCGCTTTTCTGGAGTAGCGAAAAAATCCCAATTTCTCAACTTTAATACTGAGAAATTGGGATTTTTAATATTGTAATTTCCTTAACGTTGTAAATCCGCATTTTCCTGACGCTACCCCCTAAAGATCATACATCTGTTCAAAAGTACACTTTCGAGATTGAATTAACAAATTCAAAGTATGAAACAAAGAGAAAAGACATCCTGTTAAATAAAATAACCAATCAAAAACCGGTAGAAATCGAAAGAGAAAAAGTAAAAGAAAAGATCAATTTTTACCGAAGTAACGAAAGTGAAAAAACAGAACTTATTAGCAGAGTTTATAAAATCTTTGAACCCTTAAAACCTAAAAAATAACATGTAAAATCCCCCTGTGTATTTTCAGGGGGCAGTCCTTTTAAATTCATCAATTTCTTTAAAGAAGGGGGATTGACAAATGGCCAAAAAATTTCATGAAATTCCTACAATGGAAGAATTCTTAAAAGGTCTAGAAAAAATCAGATCACAACAACTCGAAGCAAGAGAAAGCAGCAAGCTAGGTGTTTATCCATTTGAAGGTACAGATAATCAATTCAGTCATTACGCTACTGGCATTGTCACACCAAAAGGAAAGCACTATTTAATCGATGGTGAAGGCGATTTAAGTTTTACTGGAACAAAGTATCTAGCATATGAAGATAAAGAGGCATTCCCTCCTTTTAGTGCAGCAGAGTTATTATTAGAATCGAAGAACGATTTTAAAATTGACTATGCTGAAGCTGTTAAATACTACAATTTAAATAAAGAGCTTGCTATTAAAGAAAATGAAAATATTCTTTCATCAAAGGAATTTAAGCCGGACCATCCAATTGCGCTTACAGTTAATCAAGAAATGAAGGAAGTTAAAAACATGCTGGAAGAGCAAGGCTTAGATCCTTCAAAAAATCCTGAAGTATCTGCTCTATTGGATCACCATTTTTCGAAGCTTGAAAAGCTTCTATCCGATTTTTCCGAGAAAATCGAAAAAGCTTCCCATGAAGATATTCCGCAATTAGAGGAAAATATGAAAGGGAAATTAAACAAGATTTTTACAGATCTAAAAGACGGTCTAAAACAACTTTTTGTTGATATAAAAGATAACGTTAGATCCGGAATTGAAAATAAGGTTAATGATGTGAAAATTAATATTCATAATGCTGTGGCTGAAAAAGTACAGAATGTGAATGATAAAATTAAAAATTTAAGTGCATCCCTTGATAAAAAGTATCAGATCATCGAAAAAGAGCCTGAAGCTTCTGCCTTATCGCAAGTTCAAAAGGCTTTTGACGAGGTTAAGGAAGCTGCGAAAACAGAAGCAGCAAAAATAAAAGCTGGGGAAGTTTCGCAATCGCTTGCGGATATGTCTCCTATTGTAGGTAATCTGGAAAATCAAAATAAGCAATTAAAGAAAGAAAATGAAGGATTAAAGACGTTTGTTAATGTTGTGAAATCGAAACATCCTGAAGTGTATCAATCAATCTATAACACGATGAAGGGTGTTCAGATCGAACCAAAACAAGAACAAAACGAGATTAAAACAAAAGTAAAAGAATTGGAATTATCAATATAAATAAAAAGAAGGCAAGTGCTTTTAAAGCACTTGCTCTTTTAAAGGAGTTAAAGATTATGTTATCGGTAAAAAGATTTGATAATGGATTTTTTAAATTTGTTGGTGTACTAGCATTTGCAATTCTTATGTTTTTCGTGGCTCCTGAAATCGGTCTTGCTGCATCTACAGGTACGGTTCAGACCAAGATAAAAAGTGGTGTTACTGCATTCCAAACAGTATTAACAGGGATTGTTGTAGTAGTTGGTATTGCAGCTTCATTAAAAATTATTGTTAAGCATCTACCTAGCATCGATGATCCTCATGTGAAAAATGAAATGTGGAAAAGTATAGGTGGAGTTCTAGCTGCTATTGGTGCAGCTGCTGCTTTAATTTGGCTTCTCCCTTGGGTTTACTCATTGTTCAAATAAGATGTATAGAGAAAGCTTCCGGCTTTCTCTATTTTTTTAAGGAGTGGTTTTATGGATCAAGATCAAGTTAAGCAAGCGTTGTTAGAAATGATAGATTCAAGTGGAAGAAGAGGACGCAAATGGTTCTTCCCTAAAAATGTAGATAATCAATATAAAATACTAGCTAACATGACTTTGAAAGAAATACTTATTTATATTTTACCTGCATTGTTGATCTCTATAGGGATAGGGTTTATTCCACCTTATAATTCGATGGTTTTTTGGTTAATCAAAGCCATTTTTATTGTACTTATAATTGTCATTCCAGTTGTTTATGTAAACTATAGACCTGTTAAATTCAGAGATAATATTCGTTCAAAGGACTTTATAAAAGAGTTTCTTGATTATCGTAAGAAAAAGAAAATATATTTCGTAAAACCCAAAAATACATTTTTAGATTAAAAATAAGAAAAAGTTTAGGAGTTGGATAATTTGAGCGAAAAAGAAATTTCCTTCAATGATATAAGTCCGATTGAGGGTGTTTATTCTGATTTTATTTATCTAAAGGAACATGCTCTAGTCACCATGATAAAAGTAAAAGGTGTGAATTTTGATTTGTTGTCACTTTACGAACAAAACTCTATCTTTGATGAATATGGAGCATTTTTGGCTCAAAATATTCATTATCGCCCCCAAACAGTTTCTATGACAATTCCTATTAAGATGGGAGATTATTTAAGGAAATGGAAACTTCAACATATAAAATCTTCGCAAGATCCGGATGTGAATGAAAATCTTCGGCAGTTAAGAGCCAGTTACTTATATGAGTATCAAAAAACAGAAACGGATTTAAGCATGGCTGTTAAAGCTCACTTTATTGTATTAAAAGAGAAGTTGAAGAAGCCAACACTTGAATATCTGCATGAAGCAGAAATCAAGTTAACAGAAAAAAGGGAAGAAATTATGAGGGCTATCCATCAGGTGTTAAATGCATATGACAGCCAGCAAGAAGTATTAAGTGCTAATGAAGCCCTATCGGTTTTACATCAGTTTTTAGATTATAAAACTTCAATTTATCAACATTAAAAGTAGGTGGAGTAAATGAATTTATTATCTTTGTTTGGATCTAAACCCAAAAAAGATTTGAAAGTAAAAATAGAAAATCAGATTGACGGATTGATAGATAAAGATGTGATAGAAAGTCGTTATCCCTTTGTCTTTGAATTGAACAGAGAATATATAGCTTCAAGTGGAAATTATATAAAGCCTTATGTGATTCTTAGTTATCCTTCCGAGCCAACAGGGAATTGGTTATCTCCGTTAAAAAGGTTAAAAGGGAATATTACCATCACACAACATTTAGAGCCGGCAAACGGTGAAATATTAAATAGACACTACAATGAAACAGTAAAGAATAAGGAAGCTGAATTATTAAAAACGTTAGACCACTACAGACGAGAGCAAATAAAAAGGGAGCTAGTAACGGCTAAGAAGCAGCTAGAACAGTCTTTAGATGAAAAGAGTGCTTTTATATATCTTTACACGTATATCTTGTTACAGGCTCATTCAGAGTCTGAATTAAGGTCTTTAGAAGAAAGTTTGAATCGTGTTTTAATCAAAATTAATTTAAAGGGAATTACCCCTTATAGAAGAATAGAAGATGCTTATTTCTCGTCCTTCCCAATAGGTCTGAACGATTTGAAAGAGTATACCTATGCTATGACTAATACCGTTAGCGCAAGCTCGTTTTTTCCTTTTGATGATAATGAAATCTGTGATTTGACTCCAACATCAACAATTGAAGGAATTAATAAAGAAACAAACTCCTGGATTGCCATTGATTATAAAGATAGGGGCCGGACGTTAAATAGGAATAAAATTGTTCTAGGTACTTCAGGCGGTGGTAAGTCAACATATCAAAAAAGTAATATTTTCCGGAAGATTGCTGAAGGTGAAGATAATATTTATATTATTGATCCGGAAGACGAATATTCAAAAGATGTAATTAAATTTGGCGGTACTGTGATTGATCTTTCTAGTGCAAGTCCTACTAGAATGAATCCATTTGAAATTCTGTCCCAAGCATTGGATTCCGATGAAGACGGTGTACTAAGAGATAGAAAGTTAACAGAAACAGACGTCGATAATTTAATTCGTCAAAAGGTTAACCGTTTAAAGGGGTTCCATAAAGTGAATATGCCTGACATGGATCAGGTTCAATTATCAATCATTTCAAACATCTCTATGCAATTGTTTGACAAATTTAGAGAAATTAAAGATTTAGATAAAATGAAACATGAAGATTGGCCAATTTTAAGCGATTTACTTCAGGCTTTAAAGGAATTGAAAGATACGGACACAAAGAAATTCGAATTAATCGAGCGATATTGCTTTATCCTCGAAGACATGGTTGAAGGGTCCAGTACTCTTTTTAATGGCCATACAAACGTTGATATGAGCGCAAAAATCATTTCCTTTAATTTAAAGCTTTTGCAAACAGAAAAAGAAATGCAGGCTGCTGCATATCTAAATACATTCAGTTATTTATGGGAGCTATTCACAAGTAATTTATCCCAATCGGACGAGTTATTTTGCGATGAGTTTCACTTTTTGTTGAAAAACCCTGAAAGTGCGGACTTCTTTTTTCAAGCCTACAAACGTTTTAGAAAGTATAACGCTGGGGCTACTGTAACAACACAACAAATTCAGGATTTACTTGATGCTCCGGGTGGTATCGGTGAGGCTATTGTTGGTAATAGTTACACTAAAATTATGTTCGGTTTTGAACCTCGTGAAATTAATCAGGTAATCGATCGTTTGAAAATTCCGTTGTCAGATAAAGAAATTCACTTCTTAAAAGCTAAGAAGCAAGGGGAAGCGTTAATTCTTTATGGGGCACAGCGTGCTTTATTAAAAGTTGTTTTGACGGAAGAAGAATTAAGGTTATTAAATCCTAAGAAATATGAAGAAAAAACAGGTCGTAGTGCAAAGGAATTGCCGGATTGGTCAGATAAAGTCCTCCTTTCACAAAATGAAATTAGTCAAATTACTAATGAATTGAATAAAGTTGAGGGGTTTTAAATGAAAAAAATTACAATGATGGATAACCTTACTCTGTACGTAAATAAAAGAGAATATAAGATAGAAATCGATGAAAAATTCACTAAGGTTTCTAGCTTAGATCAAATCGAAGACTTGGAGCTTGCGCTACCGGGTTTTTTTGATGTAGAGAGTATATCCCGACAAAACAATAAAATTTACTTGGTTTATAATCTTCCGGAAGGTTATGAGCCTTTAGAAAAGGCTAAAAAATATGTTCCGGTTATTAAGTTGCAGTTGATTAAAAATCTTTTAGAAACAGATCCTTTGCTTGAATCGGATGGTATGACTTACTTAGATTTAAATAATGTTTTCTTTAAAAATTTTAACGACATAAAAATTCTTTATCGTTCTAATGGTTTTCTGCCCTTCCATAAGGATTTAAGCACATTAGATCAGTACAAATTATTTGTATTAGGCTTCTTTAGTGATAAGCACTCTTACAAAAGGTTTATAGTCAACAAAGATAACCTTTTACGAAAAGAAAACAATGAATTTATGTTCGCTGTTAATGCAGCTACATCATTTGCTGATTTAAAGACACTAGTTGATAGAGAACTAGAAAAAGAGCAATCCAGCTTTTATGAAAAGGCGCAATTTCAAGAAACAAGCCGTAAAAAAGGTTTTAAAAGAAAAATATACCTCGGAAGTCTTGGAGTTTTATTGATAGTTTTATTATTCGCCGGAGGAATAAAACAAATTGAAAAAAATGTTGCTGCTAATTTCCAAGAAGAATTGGCCGCAGCCAAGGCCGAAAATGAGTTGGTACTTGCTGTATCAAGTGGTGATACAAAAAAGGCTGTCAAATTAATGGAGGGTAAAGGGGAAGATCCAGCAGTTATTGCAGATATGCTAGTTCAAGCCGGGAAATATGATGAAGCTATCTCATATGATAAAACGATTGAAAAAGAAGTTGTATCTCGACTTTACAAAATTGGTCAGGAAGAGGAATTATTAGAGTTAAAATCCGATTCACCATTCTTGGCTTTTGAAAAAGAGATTGTAGATTTTGATTCAGATAATTTAGTCGCAAAAGCGCCATTAATCGAGGATAAAGATACACTTAAAAGATTATCATTAGCATTCATAAAACATGATAATTATGAATTTGCGAAAGAAATATTAGAAAGATTAAAATCAGATAGTGCAGGTCTTTTTAAGTTAAGTAAAGGTGAAATTAAAGAGATTAATCAATATATAAAAAAAGCTCAATTAGAAATTCAAGTGAAGAGTATAAACGATCAGATCACATCTTTAAACCAAGAAGAATCATTAGAGGAAAGTGAAGAAGAGAAAATAAAGAGGGAGGCAGAAATTAAAAAATTAGAAGATGAGCTTGTTGAAGTACAAAAAGAGCTTATCAAGCTAGATGAAAAAATAGGGATGGATGCTTAATGGATGTTGTAACAGCAAAAGTCGCTTTAACCATAGCGCAACAAGGAGCAAAGCATTGGAAAAAGATAGTACTCATAGTACTGTCTTTTTTTATGATGATGGTTATTGGTGTGATGCTTTTAGTTGGAGGCGATTCCGGAAATTCAGGTACTGCGAAAGTTAATGATGCTGTACTGGCATGGGAGCCTGTAGTAAGCCAATATGCTGAAGAATACGGAATACCTGAATATGTCGGTGTTATATTAGCAATCATGATGGTTGAAACCGGAGGATCAGGGCTTGATATTATGCAAAGCTCAGAATCTTCAGGACTTCCACCAAACAGCATAACAGATCCCGTTTTATCAATTGAGGTAGGAGTAAAACATCTTGCATCTGTCATCAAGAATGCACGCTCAAATGATTTGGACTTTTGGACCCCTGTTCAGAGTTATAACTTTGGTTCAGGTTTTAATAATTACGTAAAAAGTAACGGCAAACAATATACCTTTGATTTAGCGAGTAATTTCTCTAAAAATCAGGCAAACGGAAGAACTGTTAAGTATAGCAATCCCATAGCCGATTTTAACGGAAATTTCCGTTACGCATATGGAAATATGTATTATGTCTTGTTAGTGCAGCAATACCTTACACCTGGGGCAAGTGGAGATATAGGAAATGCAGATGCTTCAGCTTTAGGTCCTGAAACATATCAAATGTTAATGAATGAAGTGTTGAAATATAATGGTTGGCCGTATGCTTGGGGTGGAAGTAGCCCTTCTACTAGTTTTGATTGTAGTGGATTGATGCAATATGCTTTTCGTCAGCTTGGTTATGATTTACCGAGAACGGCAGCTGAACAGCACGCTCATTCAATTCCTGTAGCTGATCCACAACCGGGAGATCTAGTATTTTTCAAAGGTACTAATCCCAGCCGTCCGGCAAGTTCAATCACCCACGTAGGAATTTATGTTGATGAAAAAAGAATGTACGATGCTAGCAATAGTGGGATTGGGTACTCAAATTGGAATCAAGGATATTGGAAACAACATTTTGCAGGCTTTGGCCGAGTGGTGAAATAGGAGGGGGAAAAATTGAATACTAAGGTTTTTATCGCTGTATCTATCGCTCTATTAATTTCTGTTTTTGCAAATATAGCATTAGGATTTAAGTGAGCAGCAAGAGCCAAGATAATAAAGAATACCAGGTACTTAATAAAGAATTGAAAGAGCAAATCAAGTCCTTGGAAAGAGGATTAGATGAAGCTGAAGGAATTATTGTTGATGAGAAACTTGCAGAAAATGATGATGCAAAAAAAGTGGTTGAGAATTTCTTCAAAACTCAATATGAATATACATCTAAAACGTATAAAGAGCGTTTTGAAAAAATTAAAGAATTTGTCAATGACGATGTTTACGGTCAATTGACAACAGCAGGGATTCCGGATATTCCTAACGTTAAATTTGAAAACAAAATTAATAATATGAGGCTTTATTTAACAGCTGAAAAAAAAGAGCTAACAGGCTTAGTTTTGATAGATACTGTTTATAAAGTTGAGGGTGTTGAAAGTCCTGAAACAACACAAATATTTGAAGTGGTTGTTGCTGAAACAGATGGAAAACAGCAAATAATTTCTTTGAAGACATTAGGAACATTTGCTTCTATGTCAGAGAGTTAAAAAATTGTAATTAGAGGGAGGATTATTAATGACAATTTTAAATGTAGTAATTGGGGTTATTGTGGTTATAGGAATTGTTGTTCATAATCACTTCAATTTAAAAAATGATTGTATCGGTATTATTAGTAAAAAAGAGAAGGAGGAAGTTAAGTGAAGTTAAAGATTACTATATTTTCAATTCTATTTGTTTTCTTGTTTTACTTTTCAATTTTCATTGCCGGATTTATTCCTTTTATAGCAGAGTATAAAACGGAATTTAGTCCGGGAGTTATTATGGATTATACAAAAGATATTATTTTCCATCCAATTATGAATATCAAGGAAATGCATGTAGCAGCTAACCCTATGCTTTACATATCATTGGGAGCTGCATTTTTCTTGTTCATTTACCTTTTATTAAAGTCTCGTAGTAAAAATTATGAGAATGTTGGAGAGAAATATGGTGTTCAAGGTTCTTCAAGATGGGCAAAAAATCATGAAGTATTTAAAGTGCCTGAACAAATTACCGTTATTCCAAGTAAGAATATGTATAACCAACTTAAAAAGACATTAAAATCAAACGGTCTGTAAGGAGACATTTTGTATATGAAATTATTTAAAATCTCTAAGGGTAAAAAAGAAGAAATTAAATCAGTAGAACATGAATTAATAAATTTCTTAGACACATCTATTCGTTCTAAAGATACTTACTCCTTTTCTAAAAAAAATACAAGCTATAAAGAAGACTATAAGAATCTTTTATCAACAATAACAGCTTTAGTGTTACTTTTAACCCGTAATCGCCAGGGGAATTCGCTTAATATGCATATGATTATGTATCTTGTTGAAGAAGTTGAACAATTACATTTAACAATTTCAGATAATGATTATTTAAAGCTACAATTTCTAATTAAAAAGGCTAACTTAATTCTCGAAAGTTGTTTAGATACTATGGAATTTGCAGAAATAGAAACAAGGAATTATGAAGTTATACAAAGGTTTATTTTTAAAGATGAAAAAGAGCTTTTAAATGAATACTTTAAAATTAATAACACTGAAAATAATGAGGTGAAATAATGGCTGCAATACAAGAAAATAACGCAAGTGGGATTGTGATGGGGTTAAAAGATGGAAAAGCTTTAATCCAGCATGAAAAAAGTAAAATTGCTAATAGGAATTATTACGTTGTTGGTGGGCCGGGTTCTTTTAAAACTCAATCTTTTGTACTTACAAATATGTTAAATATAACGGATTGCAGCATTGTTGTTACGGACCCAAAAGGTGAAGTATACGAGAAAACGGCAAAAATAAAAGAAGCACAAGGTTATGAAGTTAGGGTTGTAAACTTTAAAAATATGGCCTTGTCAGACCACTATAACCCTTTTGGTTACGTTAGGAGAGATTTAGATGCTACAACCGTTGCAAATACGATTGTAAGTGCTAAAAATGATCCTAAAAGAAAAGATATTTGGTTTAATGCTCAATTAGGATTATTAAAAGCGCTAATTCTTTATGCCAAGACAGAATTTCACCCGGACAAAAGGAATATGGAAGGGATTTTGGATTTCCTTCAGGAGTTTGATCCGGAAGCAAATGAAGACGGTGATAGTGAGCTTGACATGAAGTTTATGGCTCTTGATAAGCGACACCCAGCAAGAAGGAGTTATGAGCTAGGATTTAAAAAGTCGCAGGAAAAAACAAGAGCAAGTATTATCATAAGTCTACTTACAACAATTGGTGACTATGTAGATGATGAAGTTGCTGCTTTTACAAGCAACAATGACTTTTTCTTTGAAGATATAGGTACAAGAAAAGTTGCGCTTTATGTTCTGATTCCTACAATGGATTCAACATGGGAAGGGCTTATTAATTTATTTTTTACGCAGATGTTCCAAGAGCTTTATATTTTAGGAGATAAAAACGGTGCGAAGCTTCCTGTACCAACTGTATTCCTGTTAGATGAGTTCCCCAACTTAGGTAAGTTTAATAATTATGAAGAGTTTTTAGCCACTTGTCGTGGTTATAGAATAGCTTGCTGTACGATTCTTCAAAATAACACTCAATTGATGGATAAGTACGGTAAAGATAAAGCTGAATCTATATTAGGGAACTGTGCTATTAAAATTTGTTTAGGGAATGTTAACGACACTACAGCAGCATATTTTTCTAATCTTATGGGGAAAGCAACTGTAAAAGTTGAAACTGGTGGAAGATCCCTTTCACGAGGTAAAACAGGCAGTTCGTCAAGCAGCTCGAATTTTTCTTACTCTCAAAGATCCTTAATGAATGCCGATGAAATCTTGACAATGCCCGAAAAAGATAGTCTTGTATTAATCGCTGGAAAGTATCCGATCAAAGCAAAGAAAGCTATTCAGTTTGAATTATTCCCAGGATTAGTTGATGAATACGAGGTATCACAAATGGCTTATAAAAGGAAAACAAGTGATGCAGCTAAAGAAGCTTATGAAAAAGATGTCGCTGCTTATGAGGATCTTATGGATCAATTAGAAGAAGAAAATTATATTGATGAAGATCAAGAAATTGAAGAGCAATACGCAGCTGAAAATGAGCAAGATGAGGTATTAGCACAAGCTAGAGAAGAAATCGAAATGTACCAAAATTCATTGAGTGTTTTAGAGGCTATGTCTGAAGAAGACGATCTAAAACAAGCAAAATGAGGTGATTAAATGTTTGATTGGGTCGGTGGTAAATTGAAAGAAATGCTTGAAGAAACAATCAATGGCTGGATAGAAGAGTTTATGAACTGGATTCTAGTCATGGTTAATGAACTAGTTTTTAATTTACCTACATCTTCTTTTGTTAATAATGTAATGACATTTTTCGTGTGGTTCACAGGGGTTTTTGCCGTTGTTATTGCTCTTTATAAACTTATAGAGTATATCATTAATACTCAAAATGGAACGCAAGAATATCCTTTGGATGAGATACTTTTAAGAGTAATTAAAAGTGCAGTGGCTATGTTAGTGCTACCTTGGGCGATAAAGATAATTATGTTAGATATTGCCCTGCCGATTGCAAATTATTTCGCATCGGCAGGAACTGATTTTGAAGGAAATGGTGCTTATGCAGTTATTTCAGCTGCACTAGCTGGCAGTGCATTAGCTGTAACTGGCTATGGTGGAGTCGTAGCGATGATTCTTTTGATTTTCTTCGCTATTGTTTTCTTTATGTTTTTATATTCTGTCTGTGTATTTTATGCAGATTATATAATAATGCAAATTCTTATTGCTCCTGTATCTCTTTCAATGATTGCAGACGATAATAACTATTTTCAGGTTTGGTGGAGAGAGCTAATATCGATTGTTGTTTCCCTTTTAATAAAAATATTCTTAATTACATTAATAATTAACATCCTGTTTTCGGGTGGGAATATATTCTTGGCCATTGGAGCCGGAGCGTTGATAATAAAATCACCTTCTGTATTGAAAAATATGTGGTATGGTGGCGGGGGCGCTCGTGCTGCTTCAAGAGGAGCCGGAAACTTAGGCTCAATGGGATCAAGAATGATGCTCATGAAATTCTTGAAGTAAGGAGGAATTTGTATGTTTCTTATCACATATAAAAAGGGTTTAAATGCTGAAAAAAGTAAAATTGAGTTTGACCGCCCACTGACTTTTTTTGATGCAAATGAAATGTTATTAGAAGCTGTCACTAAATATAAACAGTCTGGCCAAAGTATGAAAATAAGTTACAAAATTGTTGAAATGGAATCCGGAGAAAGTGTTTTTAATTCCAAGATTATAATAGATCGAGATATTCCAAGTCTTTTTCAGCTTATAAAAGAAAACTCTAGTACTCCTAAGGTTGTAATTGATTATGTTAAGAAAGTGGAGAATCGAGAAATAAATGAAACAGAAGATTCATTTTCCTTTAATAATCATGTTGAAGAGAAAGTTCGATTAGAACAGTTAAAAACAGAAAAGAATGATATTCTTCAGCAATTAAAAAAGGATGAAAAAGAACGTCAACAGCGAGATATTGAATTTCAGAGAAAAATGCAAGAAATACAGGACGAAAAAAAAGCTCTTGAAAAGGCACTACAATTAAAGGAAAAAGAGGAAGCCGTAAAGGAATCTCAGCGTATTGAAGCTTTAAGGAAGCTAGAAGAAGAAAAAATAAATGCTATGAAGCTCATGGAGGAAAAGCGAAATCTTGATAAGAAAAAGAAAGATGAGCATGAACAGCGATTAAAAGAGGTCGAAGATGAAGCGAAAAAGGCTGAGCTTGAATTGGCCAGTATTGAGACAGAATTAGAAAAAAATGAACTTGAACGAAAAAAAGAGCTTCAGGAACTTGAAACAAAAAAAGTTGAAGCTGACCGTAAGGTTAGTATTTTGAAAGCTGAGAGTGATATAGAGGAAGTTCAACATCAGCAAGACCTCATCGATTACAAGAAGATCGATAAGGTTCAAACTTTGCCACAAGAAAATTATCAGACAACAGTAGTAGTGCCTAAAATGACGTTTAAAGAAAAGCTTCAGGAGCTTGATTTTGAGGAAGTTAAGTCCCTATCAATACGATTGGTCAGGTCGGGGGCGAAAAGCTCTGTAAACGGCAGTAAGAAGGCTTTTGTGTTGATGAAAAACTATCACCTGAAACGGGCAGCCGAAAAACAAGAAAAACTGAAGAATTTAAATAAAAAAGTAGAAATTGAAGAGAAATTAGCTCTTGAAAAAATAAAATTCATGGAAGAGTTAAAAAAAGAAAAGCTAAATCAGGAAAAAGAGTTAAGAAGGGCAGCAAGACAAAAAGAAAGAGAAGAATCAAAGCAAGCTAAAATAGAAGATCGTTATCGTGCTGCCAAAAAGAAAAGCTTAGGACGCATTCCGATTTATGGTAGTGGATCTTTGAAATTTCTCTTCAGTACGGTTGCTTTTGTGGTGATTTCAATCGGATGTATTAATTATTTCAATCTAGGCGATAAATTTCCGATTTTAAGTGAAGTACAGAATTATGTTGAGAATGTTAAAAATATGATTTTAAATATGATTTTAAAAAGCTAGGTTAATACCTGGCTTTTTTTAGTGATATGAAAGGGGATGAGCTTTGGTGAAGGCTGCTGAAGAGAAGCAAGAAAAATTATTTGTTTCCGCAGAGGAAAAAGAAAGAGCCAATAATGTAAATATCCTTGATTATTTATTATCTATTGGGGAGCCGTTAAAAAGTGAAGGTAATAATTTTTACAGACATGAGGATCATGATAGCTTAGTGGTTAATGCAAGAAAGAATTATTTCAGCTGGAATAGTAGAAACGTTTCCGGTAATGCAGTTACTTATTTGATGAATGTCTATAACCTTTCTTTTCAACATGCAGTCAAAAAAATAAATGATGATTTAGGGGATAATGCACTCTCTAGTTTTAAAAAGTCGGAGCCAAGCTATCCGAGCGAATTTAATTATGATGTAAAAGAAGTTAGTTCTACGGAAAATGTCTATAATTATTTAGTTCATGATCGGAAAATAGATCCGGATTTAGTGCAAGCATTCATCAAGGCTGATTTGATTAAAGAAGATTCATATAAAAACGTTGTTTTCAAATGGAAAGAAAAGGGCGAGCTGATAGGAGCCAATTTACAAGGTACAAGAGAGATTCCGGAAGAAAAGAGAATCCATGCTGACCGTTCTTATTTTAAAAAAGTCCTGCCAACTACTAAGGAAGCCACGAACAGTGGTTTTAATTTCACAAGGGGTTATCCTGATAAATTGTACTTTTTTGAAGCACCGATTGATTTATTAAGCTACCTTTCATTAAATAGGTCAAAACTTACAAATTGCAGATTAATAAGTATGGATGGACTGAAGCAGCAAACTGTTTTTCAAACTATAAAAAACACCCTGAAAGAATTAAAGGGAAATGGCCGGGATCTCGAATCGATTACTTTATGCGTGGATAATGACAGTGCAGGAAAAGAATTTATCGATAAATTGCAGAATTATAATCTTCAGTTAAAAGATGGCCGGAGTATTTCAATAAACAGTGATATTCCAGATATGCCGAAAGGACAAATGAAATGGGATTGGAACAATGAGCTTAAATTACGAGTGAATGAAAGCTTAAAAAAAAACGCTGAGAAATCATTAGACCTATAATACGACACTATTATGAACAGTAATAATAAAGTCGTTTCTGTAGT